>CAMAIG010000074.1 GCA_945835085.1 uncultured Ruminococcus sp.
ATTCATATTATCATATCCTTTCTTAGGTTTATTATTTGTAGACTACACATATAGTCTAACATATGTAGACTGGTTTGTCAAGGGGTTTTGTAAAAAAATTCCTGCTGTCCGTATTTTTACACAGCAGGAATTTCTCGGCTATTGGGTTATTGATAATTTTTTGACTGCAAACTTTATAATGACCCCTTTAAAAAAGTGATAGTAAAAACCGTTCCACTTCCGTCCGAGGACACACGGATATTTCCGTTATGCCTTTCGATTATGCTTTTGGTAATGGCAAGCCCTATGCCCACACTGTTTGATGTACTGTCCTTTTTTCCCGATGAAAAAAACCTGTCAAAAATTTTCGGCATTATTTCAGGTGGTATACCGCAGCCGTTATCCTTGACGCTCATCACTGCAGTAAGCGGAGTTTCCTCGCCCGAAAGCTCAATGCACCCGCCGTGTGGTGTATGCTCAACAGAATTTTTTATAAGATTGCCCACCGCTTCCGTAAGCCATTTTCTGTCCATTTCAATGAAAATATCCTTGGGAATGGTGTTTTTTACGATGATTTTCTTTTTTTCTATCTGCTCACCGAACATTGAAACCGCATTCTCGGACATTTCCCTCAGCCCCGCAAGCTCAATATCAAATTCCGTTTCTCCCGAATCAAGCCTTGCGGATTTCAGCAAGCCTGCTATCAGCCATTCCAGACGATCAAGCTCCGAAAGATCACGGCTCAGAAAATCCTTTGCAGTGCTTCGGGGCATATCATCATCCGAAAGCATGATTTCCGTGTTTATCCTCAGTGCCGCAACGGGCGTTTTCATCTGATGGGATATATCGGAAATAAGCCTGTGGATATATTCATTCTGCCTTGACAGCTTGTTTTCAAGAAACAAAGTATGTTCGGATATCCTTGCAAATGCACTGCTGCACCTTCTGAGCGTGCCGTCCAGCGTCCCGTCCTCGGAATATTTTCTGCCGAAGGTTATCCCTTCTGAATTGTCGGATATTTCCCTCAGCTTTTTTGCATATGACGAAAACAGCAGCCCGCATAAAATAAGAATTATCAGTCCCGATGAAAGGGCTGTTATCATCATCAGAAGTGCAGTTCTTTTTATATCATCACTGTACCCCGAAAATAATGAATGTGACATATTTCTGCCGTAGCCGAATTTTTCGAGAGCAGCCTCAGCTCTTTGAATGTCCTCCTCCGAATATTCTCCCGTGTATGCCATCGAAAGCTTTTCATGCTGATTTTCCTCCGTGCAGGCAAGTATTGCTCCGAATCTTCCGCACAGCTCATTTGCAAATCTGTCTGCACAGCTTTCCGTCGCCGCTGCACCGATATATGCTCCCACAGCTGCCGAAACGATCATTCCGAAAATTATCAGAACAATAAGCAGTCGGGCATTTTTTATTCCTGCCATTTATATCCCACTCCTCTGACGGTAATAATATGCTCGCTGCCAATTTTTTCTCTCAGCCTGCTGATATGCACGGACAGAGTATTGTCATCAACAAATTCGCCCTTGCCGTCCCAGAGCTTGTCAAGGAGCTGCATTCTTGTAAGCGTAATTCCGCTGTTTGCTTTGAGAGTATTCATAAGCCGCAGCTCCGCAAGAGTAAGCCCCTGCACTTCTTCGGTATCTATTTCCTTTTTTGAAATTCTTCTGAGAACCGCACGGACCCGTGAAAGCAGCTCTCCAAGTCGGAAGGGCTTTGGGATATAATCATCGGCTCCCATATCAAGTCCCGTTATGATGTTTACCTCACTGTCACAGGCAGTCAGGAATATTATGGGGACGGAGGAGTTTTTTCTTATCTCCCTGCACACATCATAACCGCTGCCGTCGGGAAGCATAATATCAAGCAGTATCAGCGACACATCATCGGAGAAAAGCTTGTAAACTGTTTCACAATCGGGAGCATGGAGCACCTCATAGCCCTCACGTTCCAGAGAATATATCAGTCCGTATGCAAGAGAGCTGTCGTCCTCTGCAAGCAGGATCTTTGCCATTTATATCTCACCTCATAATACATTTTACCATTTATCCGAAGCTTTGTAAATATAAATGCGAAGTCTTACGAAAATGTAAGATAAAATTCACCCAAAAGAAAGGGAGATGTGTTATACTGATATATAAAGACCGGTCAACTTTATGAAAGGGTGTAGATCAATGAAAGATATCATCATAAAAGCAGAAAACCTTACCAAGATTTACGGCGTGGGAGATTCAAGGGTAACTGCTCTCGATAACTGCAGCTTTTCTGCCGAAAGAGGCAGCTTCACTGCTGTCACGGGCACCAGCGGAAGCGGAAAATCAACGCTTCTGCATATTCTCGGCGGAATGGACTGTCCCGATTCGGGCACTGTCACTGTAAGCGGAGAAACGCTGTTTCCCCTTGATGGCAGACTTAACAACAGAAAAAACAGAGCAAGGCTTGCAGTTTTTCGCAGACGGAATATCGGCTTTATTTTCCAAAGCTTCAATCTTATCCCCATAATGACCGTTAAGGAGAACATCACCGCACCTCTTATGCTTGACGGCAGAACGGCTGATGCGGAATATTTCAAGGAGATAACGGAGCTTTTTGAGCTGAGTGACCGCCTTGACAGTTACCCTGCCCAGCTGTCGGGAGGACAGCAGCAGAGAGTTGCCATAGCCCGTTCACTTATGGCAAAGCCCTCCCTAATACTTGCCGATGAGCCTACGGGAAATCTTGATACCAAAAACAGCCGTGAGATAATCGCACTTCTCAAAACGGGCATAAGGCGTTTTCATCAGACCCTTGTTCTCATAACCCACGATCCCGAAATTGCGGGACAGGCTGACAGGGCTGTTTATATGACCGACGGCAGGCTGTCCGAGATAAAATGCTGAGGGGTGATAATATGAAGGATATGCTTCTGCTTGCCCTGAGATATATTAAGGTTCAGCGCAAGCATTCGATTTTCATAATAATTTCGGTAATGCTGTCGGTGGCACTTACAATGTTTTCCATTTCGGTGGTGTTTACATACAGGGAAACAAAACGCCTTGCCGCCATAGAGCAGACCGGTTCGTATCACATTCTTATGACTGGGCTTGATGAGGAAAAGGCAGGACTTTTGTCCCATAATGCCGCATTCTCACAGACGGAGCTATTTAAAATGAACACCTTTCCCGACCCTTCGGAAAGGCAGTATATTGACGAATACGGAAACGATAACTTTTATACATATAACTATCTGCTAAGCGGTACAGACATTGATATCGTGTCTGACTATGACGCTTTAAGGCGTGAAATATCAGTTGCGGGGCAAGCTTTTTCTTCGGGCAGCACAGAGCTTCTGCCAAAAACACTTCTGACTGAGGGGCATATGCCCGAAAATGCTTCACAGATAGCAATATCCGAGGACAGCGGCTATAAGGTCGGTGATAAGGTCAAGCTTTCAAAAGCAAAAATGGTCTATGATAATTACAGATCATACTCCGTTCCGACAGAAACAGAGGAAAAGATCTACACCGTATGCGGTCTTCTTACAATGAGAGAAGCATATGCAAATTATTTCTATGTTTCCGAAGAAGACAGCTTTCCATTCACAGGCTTTTTCGCAAGTACCTATGGCATCAGAGCAAGATTTGCGGATATGGACGCACACTTTACTTCCACGTTTATTGATATATGTGAAAAGTCGGGTGTTTTAGTCGCACGAAATGTGGGCTGGGATTACAACTCACCTGAATTTAACTATGCTTTCAACGATGAGCTTATAACTGCGGAAGCGGCAGGCAAGGAAGCAAGGGCGATGCTTATTGAAATAAGTGCGGCACTCTACGTTGTGATAATGCTTATCCTTGCAGGAGGCAGAATGATAATCGACTGCGAATTTGAGCTTACTGCCGAGAAAAAGCGCAGGCACATGGGACTTCTGATGTCCATAGGAGCAGATGACAGGCAGCTTGTTGCCGTTACCACCTTTGAGGGAATTATTCTCGGACTTATTGCAGTGCCCCTGGGACTGATCCTCGGGTATCTGATAATCATTGCCGTATGCATGATAGTATCCTCGGACAGCGAGCTTATGAGCAAGCTCTGCCTTGACAGCATAAAGCCCGTTATCAGCATATGGTATCTTGTTATAGCGTCAATCACGGGAATAGGCTGGGTGTTCTTTTCCGCATACGGCACAGCTGTGAGAATAAAGAAGGTAAATCCCGTTGAAGCGGTGAACGGTTACAGAAAAAGCAAAAAGCTCCCCTTTCCGAAAAAGCCCTACAAGCACAGAGATGACCCGAAAAAATTTCTCGGAAGCATTAACTACAGCACCATGCACATGGAGAAAAAGCGTTTTGTTTCCTGCACCGCTTCGGTCACTCTCAGTATGTTCCTGTTTGTTATGCTGAGCTACAGCCCCGTTTTATATGAAAATTATCTGGATATTGTGTATGAAGAGCTTCACGGATATAATAGTGACTTTACTATCATAGGCGAAATGAGCGGATATGATTACTATGAGCTTAAAGACCGATTAACGGAAAGCGGATATTTTGATGATTATGACATTAACCCGTTCTGGATATATTATGATTCGGTCAAAGGAACGGTCACTGCTGAGGACAGCAAGGAATACCGTTTTAAATCGGAATATATGGGCAGCAGGAGTGCTGAGATAAATATTTCCGGTCATTATCTTACAGATATGCCCCTGGCGCTCATTTATGAAAAGGATTGGGGATTTGCAAACGGCAGCATTATTTCCGCACAGCCCAAAGCCTATAACGGGATATCCGCAGAAGGAATGCCCGAGCTTCAATTCAGAGTGGTCATTCCCGATGACGATCCCGAGGACAGGAGCGATCGGGGATATATCGGCATTTGTATGACAAGTGAAATGATCGACGAATATGAGCGTGAGCTCAGGGAAAGCTGCCCCGACTATATGGAAAAGGCCGGAGAAAGATTTATATACCTGCAGGTCAGAAATACGGATGAATTTGACAAGGCAAAAAAATTTATAGAAACCATTCTTCCCGAAGGAGCAGCTATGCATGATCTGAAAAGTGATATAAACGGATATGATTATATGTTCAGATTCATCAGACTTATGGCAGCAGCTGTTGTGATAGTTTTTGCACTTATTGCCGTTTCAAACATCTTCAACATAACCGTTTCGGGAATAAGCGAATCAAGGCAGAGCTACGGACTTCTCCGTGCTGTGGGCATGACGGACTCTCAGCTTGAAAAAACTGCTGCCGTACAGACATTCCTGCCTATCATATACGCATCGGTGATAACTCTGATACTGACAGCGGCTGCGGTCATTATAATTGCGGTAATTACGGTTGGCTCACCGGATATAAAGCAAGCAATGGCATTTACCGAGCCCCACAAGGCACTCATACGGGTGATTATTGCATCTGCAGCAGCTTTTGCGGTTGCCGCTCTTGCAGCGTATTTCCCACTTATGAGGATAGAAAAATCGACCGTTTCCGATTCTGTAAGGTTTGAGGTATAAAGCAAGGCGTACACCTTACCGTTCATGGTACGATGTACGCCTTAAATATTTTTGAAATTATTCTTCTGTCTTGACAGTAACGATATCCGACTTTTTCATCGAAGTCCATTTGCCGTCAACATAGGCACGGACGATGAACTTATACTCCGTATCGGGTGAAAGCTTGTCAATTCTTACGGAAAGCTTTTCTGTTTCGGAAAGCTTTACTGCCTTGCCGTCAGCATACTTGTAAACCGCATACTTTTCTGCTCCGGGAACTGCCTTCCAGCTGAGCTTAACGCTGTTTGTTCCCGCATCAGCCTTGGCAATGGGCTTGTAGTATGCATTGAAGCTTACCTTGCCGCTGTATCTTACGGGAGATATCCTGCCGTTTATGCTGTATTTTACAAGGAGCTGATAGGTCTTGCCGTTTTTCAGATTTCTGAAGGTCACGGTATTATCTGCGGTTGTCTTGATCCTTACATACTTGCCGTTTATGTACTGATATACATAGTATTTTTCGGCTCTGTTTATCTTCCTCCAGCTGAGTGTAACGGTATTGCCCTTTGTTTCGGCATTGACATTCATCGCCTCGGTAAATACTAAACTTGCAAAGAATGCGGGGTCAACACTCGTTTCGGGAGAGAATTTGAAGGAATTGTCAACGCCCTTTGCGGGAATGACCTCACTTCTCAAAAATCTTCCGCAGACCTTGCAGTAATATGCTCTTGTGCCTGTTGAGGTTTCTGTGGGTGATACCTTGATCACTCCATCATCGGAGATATGCTCTGCGATATCGGTCTTTTCGCCGCAGTCGCACTCATGCCAGTGGTGTGTATTGTCCGACTTCCACTCGGTGTCGTATTCGTGGGTATGGTCGGGAGCTATGGGGGGAATGGTTTCGGTTCTCATAACATACTCGCACTTTACGCACTTGAATATCTTAACGCCCTCGGTGGTTTCGGTGGGTTCAACCGTTACCGTTCCGCTGTCCTCGGTATGACGCTCAAAATCAACCTTTTCATCACAGCCCGAGCAAGCGTGCCAATGTCCCGTTGAGTCGGAGGAATATTCCTCGGTGGTCTTGTGGGTGTGGTCAAGAACTGAGATTGGCTCTGTCTTTTCATAGCCGCAGGTTTCGCAGGTGTAGGTCATAACACCTTCGGTTTCCTCGGTAGGCTCTGTTGTGACAACGCCGCTGTCAAAGTCGTGTGCTTCCTTGTCGATGATCTCATTGCAGCCGTTTCTTGGGCATATTTTCCAATGGTTGTCGGCATCATTCTGCCAATCGCCCGAATGGTCGTGACCGAGAGCTTCGTCATATTCCTGAACGCATATTGCACAGACAGGCTTCTCGGTGCAGTTTGCGGCAGTTTTTTCACGGTGGTCATGGGTAACTGTGGGGCAAGTTTCAAGGCTTGCGTCTGCAAGGTAAACGGGCTTTTCAAAAAGGGTTGCGGGAAGTAAACAATCGGTCTGAGAAGTTCCGAGTTTTACCTCATTAATTACTGTCCTTTCGGATTCAACGGTGTATTTTATCTGTGTTGCCGAATCGGGAACGCCTATGCCTGTTGCTCCGTCCTTGATATATACGACCGTAACAGGCTTGCCGCCTATCGTATCGGGAATGTTCACAGAGGTCTGGCTTCCCATAGAAATATCGGTAACAGTGACATTGCCCTCACTGTCAA
>CAMAIG010000075.1 GCA_945835085.1 uncultured Ruminococcus sp.
CTCCTCGTCCAGCACAAGTGCCTCCAGAAGCGCCTGACTGCCGAAAAACTTGTTGTCAACTGCTTTGAGATCCTCGTCTGTCATGAAATAGTCATATGCAAAGCCCATTGGGATATATGCCTTGTTCTCATAAGCAAGCATATTTCCGTAAACACCCTTGTACTCAAAGCTTTCAATGGAATTTGACAGAATGGGAAAAGGCTCACGCATCTCATTGCCGTCGTAAAGGGGCATATCAAAATAATATTTTACGGACATCAGCGATCTCAGCGCAGGGTAATTTGCGGGAACATTGGTGTTAACGATCCTCGGAAAACCGACATTCTCGTAAAATTCCGTGATAGAGGGGGTAACGATGCTTATAAAGCTGCTGAATGAGGACATATCCCACATCAGGTTATAGTTGGTGTAATTCTCGCAAACATCAACTCTCACAAGCTGTTCGCCGTTTTCGCCCATTACCATGGACTCTACCTCGTCCCGTGAGCCGATGCAGGTCTTAATATATTTGTCCTCACCGGAATATGTTGCTTTTCCGAGAAAGACAACAAGAAGCATTAACGCTCCGCAGCAGATAAAGCTTCTTTTCATAAGTCCATTGAGCCTTGCCATATTATCCGAAAGGCTCTTGTCACCAAGCATTGTGTACATAAGAGCAAGGCAGGCAGCCGCTCCCAGTGACTCGATCAGCAGATAATTAATATCAACGTCAAAGCTCTCCGATACTGCATTAAGGATAAGCCCGATAACAAGGTATGCCCCTGCCGCTCCCATGCATGGGATTATGCCCTTTTTAAAGAGCATGACGTCCTCGCCCGCCGCCGCAGCGGTCATGACGCACATAATTAGCACAGGCATATAGAACCATCTTGCATAGTAGGTGCTGTTGAACATATAAAATGCGGAATTAAGCACAGGCACAAGCATACAAGCCCCGCAGATAATGAGCATCAGAGCGGGCATATCCTTCTTAGGCTTTCGTGAAAGATAGGCGATCACTCCGCACAAGGACACAAAGGGAAGATATGCGGAAGCGGAGGAGCAGCCCAGATCCTCCGAAACGGATATTGCAGGGTCAAGGCAAATATCGGGGATAGTGAAGAAGCTTTTCAGGATAAAGAGATATGTTATCGGCTCCTTTGAGTAGATAAGGCTGTTTTCGGGAGAAATAAGGCTCCCTGCACGATTATCGCTCAGCACAGCCTCAATAGCAGGAAGGAGTATCACAGCACTGCAGGCCGTTCCGATTACAGCTTCAAAGGCATAACCGGCAAAGCCCTTCGGGGAAAATCTGTATCTTCCCGTAAAAACGTTCACGGCAAAATAGATAACCGTAAATACAGCCATTCCCGCAAAGAAAAAGTAGTTGGTAATGGCACATAAAGCCACCGTAAGAGCAAAGATGCCCTTTTTGTTTTTCATAAAAAGCTGATCGGAAGCATAAAGCAGCAAAGGAAAGAATGCAGCCGCATCATGGAAATGGTTGAAAACGATGTTATAAAGCTGAAATCCCGAAAATGCATACAGCATAGCTCCCAGGCAGCAGGCATTTGTATTTTCCGAAAAGCCTCGGATATAAGCATAAGCCGTAAGAGCAGCAACAGCTGTTTTAAGGCTTAGAAGCCATGGCATAAGATAGGGCAGCGCCTCATTGGGAAAGGGCACCGTGAGCCAGAAGAAGGGGCTTCCTATCAGATAAAAGCCGTAGGACTTTATAATATCCGAGCCAAGCTCCGTGGTATGATCCCACATTAGCCTGCCCTCTCTCACAGCCTCGTGAACGTGGTAATAGAAGGGTATCTGCTGAAAATTGTAGTCGCCGTAATATATGAACAAGCCGCCCCTCATAATGGCAAAGAACATAAACACCACCGCACTTATGCCAAAAGCCAGAACAAAGGTGAACAGATATTTTTCCTTTCTGTCATTATCCAAAAGAGCCAAGGGAGGATTTTTCTGCTTATCCATAGCGCACCTCAACAAATAGTATTATTTGCAGTAAATATCCGAACAGTATAAATATTTCATGATAAAAGCTTTCGCACCGCTTTTATCGGGAGCATTTTTCACAAGAGCATTGTAAGCCTCCGAAGCAGCATTTGCCTCCGAAGCGGTAACGCCGCCGCCGAAACGTGCTTTGAGAGCAGTGCCGATTATCACCTTACATTCCTCTTTGCGAAGCTTGCCCGAAGCAGAAAGCTCGGCGGGCAGCTCATCAGCCCCGGAAGAAGGCTTTATGCCATAGCCTGCCGCCAGCTTCAGAAGCATTCGGTAAATATCACGGGCAGCCTTGGGGGGGGCTTTGCTTATCCTTCTTCGGCGAAGGGCAATTATAATGCTTCTTCTCAGTAAAACCGCTCCGGGAACTGCCCCGCAGATAAGAATGAACAAGAATATCTTCCCGATGATCCTCAGGGCATCGGCGCTTAACTCACTGCTTATCTCAGAAGGCGGGATATTGTCGGAGTAAGCTCCTTCCGACAGGAAGCTTCCCGCAGTGATATATGTCACAGCACTGCCGCCGTCATTGCCGTTATTTCCGTAATTGTCATTATTTCCGTCATTTATATAGTCGGTGCTTATTTCCTCATAATATTCGGACGAGCCTGTGCCGCCCTGCACCTGCTCCGTTCCTCCTGTGATGCGGGTGGTTTCCGTGCCGTTATCATCGGGCAGAAGGGTGACCGTGGTGCTTTCATAGCCTTCTTCCGAGGGAACAGTGGTTTCGGTGTAATTTTCCTCCTCAGATTCCTCCGTTATCGTAGTAAAGGTATCGGCATACATGGGCGCCTCGGTAGTTACCTCGGTTATCTCCGAAACCTTTTCCCCAGGGGTACCGGGGCTTGAAGTAACAGCCACATTTCCATAGCCGGGAGTGGCCTCGAAAATTATCCAGCCAAAGCCGTCCACATAGACCTCAGCCCAGGCATGGGCACGGCTGTCGGGAACGCTTACGGTCACATAGCCATCGGAAGGGGTGTAGCTCTTTATATCGTCGGACTTAATTATAAAGCCCTCGCAGTATCTTGCGGGAATGCCCCTTGAACGGCACAGCAGCACCGCCGCCGAAGCAAAATGCGTACAGCTTCCCTTATGATTTTCCGTCAGGAACCACTGTGCAAAATCCGTACCGAAGGGCTTTTTGCCCGACTCCAGGCTGTATTCGCAAATAGAAGCAAGCTGCTTTCTGATGTAATCAAGCTCGTCCTCCAGCCCGCTGCCCCTGTAATCCTCGAAAAATTCCTCGGCGCAGTCAAAGGTTTCGGGCACATCAAGGCAATAGCTATATGCATGATCTCTGAGCCTTGACTCATCCTCAAAAATTTCCGCAGGAAGGCTTAGGCTGCCCGAAGCGGTGATAATATCAGCCCTGAGGTTATTCTTATCGGGGAAATATACTCCAAAGCGCCTGCGTCTGCCATCGGTTTCAAGAAGCCCTGCGGCATTCTCGGGGAAATACTTTGTAGAAGCGGACATACCGGTATTCAGCACAATAACGCTCTTTGACTTCATATCCTCATAACCGGGAAGGTATTTCAGCATTCTTCCGCTGAAAAATTCCTGGGAGCTTATCTTTGTGTTAAGCTGCGGCATAGCGGGACCCTTATCCCATCTTGTACCCGTGTAAACCGTTCCCGTGAAGCCCTTCAGGTACATAGTTCCTGCCGTTGCGGGAAGAGTTACCTCCAGCATATTCTTTCCCGAAAACTCCACGCTGTCCACATTGCCGAGCTTGCCGTCATGAGTAAGGCTGCCGTCGGAGGGTATTATGGCAGCCCTCAAATCCTCCTTGAATTTTTCCCAGCTGAAGGTCCTCATGTAGACCTTCACATTGTTTCTGAAGCTTTCGGCTTCCTCGCTCCGTTCAAAGCCCGAGGAAACCGCACAGGCACCGACAAAGCAGATCATCATGGCAATGCCTGCCGCAAGAAGGCTCTGGGCAGACACCTTTGCAAAAAGATGATCGGCACTCCTGTCCTCAAAAGCGCCCATCTCGGTTATCTCCGCAGCAAGAGCGCCGCACTGACACACAAGGAGCAAACAAAATGCAGCGTAATTTGGCACCAGCCCGAAAAACAGGCACAGCTCCGCCAAGGGAAAGGTTGCGCCGAAAACCAGCAGTGCATTGGGATTTTTGACCATTCCCCTGCAGACCACGGCACAGATAAGCAGAATTAGCACGGTCATAGCCGTTTCCGAGCAGACATTGGGGCTTATGAGCACACCCTTTTTGTCGGTAATGATATCCATCTCAAAGATCGGCTCAGACCTGTATTTTGTATACATAGCCGCCATAAACATATTAGCGGTGTTCTTAACGCCTGCAATAATTATCTTTAGATTTAAAAGCCCGTAGGCAAGCACAGCAATAACTCCGCCTCTGCTAAGCCATGAAGACAGCTTCGGCTTTTTCTCACACAGAGCAAAGGAAAGGGAAAAATATGCCCAGCCGACAAATGCGAGCAGCCCCGCCTTTTTCATGGAAAAATGGAAAAACATATCCTCACTGCATGATGTGATAAAGCAGAAGATCGTTCCGAAAATGCCCGCAGCCGCAATTATGCTGCGTATCACGAACCATATAAGAGGGGTGTTTCCGTTTCCTGCGATATGCATACTCATATAAATCGGAGTCGGCAGCCCGCAGTTATTTTTATCGGGGATAAATCTGTTCAAGAAGTTCATATAAGCACCATTCAGCTTTCTATGCTGCAGTAAACGAAGCCCGCTTCGGGCAGCATTCCTGAAAAATCCGCCGCCGCCAGAGCCTTTGCCGCAGGAAAATATGCCGAGCGGTCAAAGAATTCCGCAGCGCAGCCGTTTTCCAGCTCAATATATCTGCATGGAGCGCCCTCGGGTACAGCCACATACACCTGAGCGCCGCTTTCGCAGAGGAAAAAAGCGCAGCTCATAAGCTTTTCAAAAATACGGTCACGCATTTCAAGGTCAAAGCCGTTATCATTCCTTGCCTTGGAAAAATCGGCGCTGAGAAGATATTTGTTACTGCTCTGTACCGAAAGCACCTTGACAATATCGCTGTCAAATCTTGCACTGAGCTTGTAATGCATCATAGAAAGCCTGTCCCCGGGAGCAAATTCTCTGAACCCGCTTACATCGCCGGGGTCGCATTCACCGTGTCTTACAGCCATGTCCGTTTCCTCGGGGCATTCGAGAGGCGGCATCGAAAGCATACGCATAGCCTCGTCGTAATGCTTTTCCGATATCTTGGGGATAATATATGCCGCTCCTCCAAGATTATTTTTCTTAAAGCATTTAACGGAAAAGAGCCTCAGCAGGTCGTATATCTTCACATATTCAAGAGTGACCTCCACCCCGCCGCAGTGCTCGCCATTTATATTCACCGCCACGGTTTCCGTTCCGAAGGCAGGGAGAGGAACGTCCGCAGTGTAACGGCTCACATTGCCTGTGGGCTTAAAAACGGTCTTTACGCATACCCTGCAGCCCGAAAGAGGAAACAGAGAGTTATTGCAGATATCGAAGCACACCGCACCCTCGGTATTCTTATAAAAGGCAGTGCTTGATTTTTTTACCGAGCATCTGAGGAAAGCAGCGCAGATAATCACCTGAATAAACAGCAGCACAGGAAGAATTATAAGGGTCAGCAGCAGGATATAGGAAAGCTTATCCTGATAAAGCGGATAAAACAGCGCCGCAGCAATAAGCAGAATAATATATAACAGCCTTGTCATAGGCGCTCCCTTCTATCCTAATAAATACGCAGCAGTGCTGCAGAAACAGAAACCTTATCAACAGCACACAGAATTAAAAATTCCGCAATTACCACTGCCGCTATAAAAAGCAGAGCCGCAGCCCTTTTCAGTTTGCGTTTCATAATTATCACTCCCGATAATTGAAACACATGAGCGGCTCAAAACGTTACATCATATTAAAAATAATCACAGCTTAGGAGCGGGGACATCTCTGAAAATGTCACCGAGTGCAGCCCTTATCTCGCTGTCGGAGGGGAGCCTGCCCCTTACTCTTGCAGGAATGACCCTGTGAGCGCAGACATCGCCGTAAACGAATTTAACGTCATCGGGGATAACATATGACCTGCCGTTGAACATAGCGGAGCATTTAGCCATGGCAGCCGCAGAAACGGAGCCTCTGGGGCTTACACCCAGTTCAAACCTCTTGTCCGAGCGTGTAGCCGCAGCAAGCCTTGCAATATAATCATATATCTCGTCGCTGACAAAAATGTCCTCTGCAGCGCTTCTGAGGGTAATTATATCGTTGATGGTCATAGCCTGCAGGACGCAGGGTGCAGTTTTCTTTGAAGCCCTTGATTTAAGGATAGCCGCCTCCTGGGAAACATCGGGATATCCCATAGAAAGCCTTACCATAAACCTGTCAAGCTGTGATTCGGGCAGGAGCTGAGTGCCTGCGGAGCCTGAGGGATTCTGAGTGGCAAGCACGATAAAGGGGTCGGGAAGCTGTCTTGTAACATGGTCAACAGTTACCGAACCTTCCTCCATAGCCTCCAGCAGGGCAGACTGAGTCTTGCTGGAGGTGCGATTTATCTCATCTGCCAGAAAGAGATTGCAGAACACCGCTCCCTCCCTGAATTCAAACTCGCCTGTTTTGCGGTTTGGCATATAAAAGCCCGTAACATCGGCAGGCATAACATCGGAGGTAAACTGCATTCTGTTATATTCCAGGGAAAGCGCCTTGGAAAAAGCCACCGCCATGGTAGTCTTGCCCACTCCCGGGATATCCTCCAGCAGAATATGACCGCCCGCACAGATGGTCATGAGTATCTTAATAATAACATCGTCCTTGCCGATAACGGCTTTTTTTATCTCCTCCGCAGATTTTTTCAGCAGAGAAATGAGATGTCTGTCAAAATCCATTTTTTAAGCTCCTCCGAAAAAAGTCAAAAAAAGCGGCAAGAGCCTTGCCCCTGCCGCATAGTAAACTACGATCAGCTCATTGACAGAATTGCCATATCACCGTTGTTTGAAAGACCTTCCTTAGCATTAGCCTCAACAATGTGCTTTACCATATTGCCCTTGACCTTTGAAAGGGAATCATCAAAAGCGGTTATAGCCTCAACAAAAGCCTCGTCCTTGTCCTCCCTGCCGTAGGT
>CAMAIG010000076.1 GCA_945835085.1 uncultured Ruminococcus sp.
TTACCTCTTCTTGGCACAATACTTCCCTCCTTCATAGAAATGATATCATAGGTACTCGTTTCATCCACGACACGTCGTCCAATGCAGAGGCTTCATCTATATTAAATGAATAACTCCACAATTTAATTCGCTGTGTGGTTTCATTGAGTCTACTAAAAATAGTTTTCAAGGCTTCGGATCACTTAGCAGCTCCGGCCTTAGGTCTCTTAGCTCCGTACTTGGAACGAGCCTGGTTTCTCTTAGCAACACCCTGAGCGTCGAGTGTACCTCTGATGATGTGATAACGAACACCGGGGAGGTCCTTAACTCTTCCGCCTCTGATAAGAACAACAGAGTGCTCCTGAAGGTTATGTCCGATACCGGGGATATAAGCTGTTACTTCGTTGCCGTTTGTGAGCTTAACTCTGGCGATCTTTCTCATAGCGGAGTTAGGCTTCTTAGGTGTAGCAGTTCTTACAGCTGTGCATACGCCTCTTTTCTGAGGGGAGCTCAGGTCGATAGCAACCTTCTTCTTGGCATTGTAGCCCTTCTGAAGAGCAGGAGCTGTGGACTTCTTCTCGATAACATCTCTTCCCTTGCGAACTAACTGGTTAAAGGTAGGCATTGATACATCTCCTTTCATAATATTATGCAAAATGGTACAGTTATACAGCAATACCATCACACAATTAAATATTATACACGCATTTTCCCCGATTGTCAAGCATTTTATACAAAATTCACACTAAAATTTTGTTTTCGGCGTTTTGACCATTATAAATATTCAGCCACAAGGTCAATCCATGCAAAATAACAATCAGCAAGCCGCTGAAGCCAACTCGTTGGTGAAATTATAATAACCCTATTGTTTTGCGCTCGGTAACGTTAGTATTGAGCCTATTCTGCAAAATTAAGTTATATTCAGCAAAATATTATGACTTTCCTGATATACGGAGAGCGGCAAGGAAAGACCTTACCGCTCTTTGTAACTTGATAATTAAAATCAGTGAACAGCAGTGTGTTCTGCGCTTTCGTTTTTAACAAGCTGAACGTCGTTGTAAACGTCCATACCTGTACCTGCGGGAATGAGCTGACCGAGAATAACATTCTCCTTAAGACCCATAAGGTGATCGCTCTTGCCCTTGATGGCAGCGTCGGTAAGCGCTCTTGTTGTTTCCTGGAAGGAAGCGGCAGAAAGGAAGCTGTCGGAGTTGGAGGAAGCCTTTGTGATACCCTGGATAATAGGCTTGAAGGTCACGAAGCTGAGATTTTCCTCGCCTGCGTCCATTCTTGCCTGTATCTTCTTGTTCTCCTCGTAGATCTCCTTGCGGTCAACCACGGAGCCGGGAAGCATAAAGCTTGAACCGCTGTCCTCAACTCTTACCTTCTTGAGCATCTGACGGACAATGACTTCGATATGCTTGTCACAGATATCGACACCCTGCAGACGGTAAACCTTCTGTACCTCGGTGATGATGTAATTCTGAACAGCCTGCTGACCGAGAACATCAAGAACATCGCTGGGGTTGATGGAGCCTTCTGTAAGGGGCTCACCCTTCTGAACAACATCGCCCTCGTGAACTCTGATCTTGTAGCCGTAAGGAACAGGATAGTATTCCTCAACACCTGTTTCCTCGTCGGTGATAACAACATTTCTTGTTCTCTTGATCTCTTCCATGCGAACCTTGCCGCCGAACCTTGCGATAATAGCAGCGTTCTTGGGACGTCTGCTTTCGAAAAGCTCCTCAACACGGGGAAGACCCTGTGTGATATCCTCGGCGGAGGCGATACCGCCCGTATGGAAGGTTCTCATTGTAAGCTGAGTACCGGGCTCGCCGATGGACTGAGCAGCGATTACGCCGACTGCTTCACCCACAGCAACGAGGTTGCCGTTTGCAAGGTTAGCGCCGTAGCACTTAGCGCATACGCCGTGCTTTGCATGGCAGTTGAGAACGGAACGGATAGTTACCTTCTCGATACCGGCATCAACGATCTTCTTAGCGTCGCTGTCGGTAAGAAGCTTATTGCGGCTGACAATGAGATCGCCTGTGTTGGGATCTCTGAGGTCATCGAGGAGATAGCGTCCAATAAGTCTTTCGTGGAGCTTTTCGATGATCTCATTGCCGTTGCGGATAGTGTAAACCTCGATACCCTCGTCTGTTCCGCAGTCCTCCTCATGGATAATAACGTCCTGAGAAACGTCAACAAGACGTCTTGTGAGGTAACCGGAGTCGGCGGTACGAAGAGCGGTATCTGCCAGACCCTTACGGGCACCACGGGAAGAAATGAAGTATTCGAGAATGTTAAGACCTTCACGGTAGTTAGCTCTGATAGGCATCTCGATAGTTGAACCCGAGGTATTGGCGATAAGTCCGCGCATACCTGCAAGCTGACGGATCTGGTTGATAGATCCGCGGGCACCGGAGTCAGCCATCATGTTGATGGGGTTATAGGGATCAAGGTCATTTTTAAGAGCCTTTGTTACCTCGTCGGTAGCGCCGTTCCAGATCTGGATAAATCTCTTGGACTTTTCAGCACCGGAGATAAATCCTCGGCGGTACATTGCGTTGATCTTCTCGACCTGCTTATCGGCAGCAGCGAGTATCTCAGCCTTTTCCTTAGGAATTTCGGCGTCGCAGACAGCAACTGTGATAGCTGCTCTTGTGGAATATTTGAAGCCAAGGGACTTGATCCTGTCAAGGACCTCGGAGGTGGTAGTAGTGCCGTGGATCCTTATGCAGCGCTCAATGATATCGGAGAGCTGACCCTTTTTAACAAGGAAGTCGATCTCAAGGTCAAACTGCTTATCGGAATTTGTTCTGTCAACATAGCCCAGGTTCTGAGGAATGTTTTCGTTGAATATGAGTCTTCCAACTGTGCAGTCGATGATCTTGGAAACCTTTCTGTCGCCGATATCCTTGGAAATGCGGACCTTGATAGCAGCGTGGAGGCTTACAACGCCCTCCTGATATGCCATCAGAGCCTCGCTGACATCACGGAATACCTTTCCTTCGCCCTTTTCTCCCTCTTTCTTCATAGTGAGGTAATAGGAGCCGAGTACCATATCCTGTGAAGGAACGGCAACAGGACGTCCGTCGGAGGGCTTCAGAAGGTTATTTGCGGCAAGCATGAGAAAACGAGCCTCAGTCTGAGCCTCGGCGGAAAGAGGAAGATGAACAGCCATCTGGTCGCCGTCGAAGTCAGCGTTAAATGCGGTACAAACCAGAGGGTGAAGCTTGATAGCACGACCCTCAACGAGAACAGGCTCAAATGCCTGGATACCCAGTCTGTGAAGTGTAGGAGCACGGTTCAGAAGAACGGGATGATCCTTGATAACATTCTCCAGTGCATCCCATACATCATTCTCCGCACGGTCAACCTTCTTGCGGGCAGACTTGATATTAGTGGTCTTGTTTGTATCGACAAGGCGCTTCATAACGAAGGGCTTGAAAAGCTCAAGAGCCATCTCCTTGGGAAGACCGCACTGATACATTTTAAGCTCAGGTCCAACGACGATAACAGAACGTCCGGAGTAGTCAACACGCTTACCCAGGAGGTTCTGACGGAAACGTCCCTGCTTACCCTTGAGCATATCGGAAAGAGATTTGAGGGCACGGTTGTTTGGTCCTGTAACGGGACGACCGTGACGGCCGTTGTCGATAAGTGCGTCAACAGCCTCCTGGAGCATTCTCTTTTCGTTTCTTATGATGATGTCGGGAGCTTCAAGCTCCAGCATCTTTTTAAGACGGTTATTACGGTTGATAACACGTCTGTAAAGGTCGTTAAGGTCGGAGGTAGCATATCTGCCGCCGTCGAGCATGACCATAGGACGAAGATCGGGAGGGATAACTGGAACAACGTCAAGAACCATCCACTCGGGCTTATTTCCCGACTGACGGAAGGACTCAACGATCTCAAGCCTTTTAAGGAGCTTGATGCGCTTCTGTCCCGAAGGAAGATCCTTCAGTTCCTCCTGAAGCTCATTGGAAAGCCATTCAAGGCTGTTTATCCACTTAGACTTGTCAGCGATCTCGTCATAAGCGCCGTCGGCATTTGCAGCCTCGATCTTTTCATCGAAGAGCTTTTCGATGTACTTGGAACCGTAAATGGTCTTTATCTCGTTTCCGGTCTTTGCTTCCTCTTCAAGCCAGTTGTATCTCTGAACGGCAGTGTTATATTCGTATCTGGTGATTACCTGACCTTCCTCGTAGTTCTCGTTGTTTCCGTTATCGGTGATAACGAGAGTACGCTTAGCCAGAGTATTTCTGATCTCGTCCTCGGAAAGTCCTGTGACCTCGGAGAACTGAGTGATATACTTCATGATATACTGATTATATCTTTCGGGGTCGTATTCCTCAAGCAGCTCCTTGATAGCCTCAGCGCCCATAGCTGCATAGAAATCGTCCTCGTACTTCTCACGCATATCGGAATATTCCTTTTCGGTGAGAAGCTGCTTCTTTACCATTTCGGTATTTCCTGCGTCAACAACGATGTACTTTGTGAAGTAAAGCACTTCCTCAAGACGCTTCTGTGAAACCTCAAGCACCTGTCCGATCCTTGAAGGAGTTCCCTTGAAATACCATATATGAGAGCAGGGAGCCGCAAGAGCGATGTGACCCATTCTCTCACGTCTTACCTTAGCTCTTGTGACCTCAACGCCGCAGCGCTCGCAGACCTTGCCCTTGAAGCGGATCTTCTTATACTTTCCGCAGTGGCATTCCCAGTCCTTTGTAGGGCCAAAGATTTTTTCGCAGTAAAGACCATCTCTTTCGGGCTTCTGCGTTCTGTAGTTGATAGTCTCAGGCTTTTCAACGTTGCCGTAAGACCAGCTTTTGATTTTCTCGGGCGAAGCGAGACCTATTTTTAATGACTCAAAAACGTTCATTTCCAAAAGCTTACACTCCTTAATCAGTAGAGTTTCCGAGCCGCATTTTCCTGCGGTCGGTATGGGTAAGCTTCTCTGCCGCATTTACACGGCAGAAGAAGCGGTTCGGTGCTTATATAAGATCGTCATCGTCCGAATCAAGCATTAAATCGGATTCGTCCTCATCATCTGTGCTGTCAAAATCGTCGTCGTCATCATCAACAAGGGAGAAGCCCTCATCGAGATCGCCGTCTGTGAGATCGCTTTCATCGTAGTTTCCTACTGTGCTTCCGATCTCGTCGAAATCATCAGCATCGGAAACAGGCTGAGGAATAACATCATCGTCCTCCTCAAAGGTAGCCTTAAGGTCGATCTCCTGATTATTTTCGTCAAGCACTCTGATATCCAGACAGAGGGACTGGAATTCCTTGATAATAACCTTGAATGCCTCGGGGATACCGGGCTTAGGAACATTCTGACCCTTAACGATAGCCTCATAGGTCTTAACACGTCCAACGGTATCATCAGACTTAACGGTAAGGATCTCCTGGAGTGTGTAAGCAGCGCCGTATGCTTCAAGAGCCCAAACTTCCATCTCTCCGAAACGCTGACCGCCGAACTGAGCCTTACCGCCCAGAGGCTGCTGTGTTACGAGAGCGTAAGGACCAACGGAACGTGCGTGGATCTTATCATCAACCAGGTGGTGGAGCTTCAGGTAATACATGATACCAACGGTTACACGGTTATCGAAAGGCTCACCTGTGCGTCCGTCACGGAGCACGATCTTGCCGTCCTCGTCCATACCTGCCTCACGGAAGCAAGCACGGATATCTTCCTCGTGTGCGCCGTCGAATACAGGGGTCATTACCTTCCAGCCAAGCTTTCTTGCAGCCATGCCGAGATGTACCTCAAGCACCTGACCGATGTTCATTCGGGAAGGAACGCCCAGAGGGTTAAGAACGATATCGAGAGGAGTTCCGTCGGGAAGGAAGGGCATATCCTCGGATTTAAGTATCCTTGAAACGACACCCTTGTTACCGTGACGGCCCGCCATCTTATCGCCCACGGAGATCTTGCGCTTCTGTGCGATATAACATCTTACGAGCTTGTTAACTCCCGGTGAAAGCTCATCGCAGTTTTCACGGGTAAATATCTTAACGTCAACAACAACGCCGGATTCGCCGTGAGGAACCTTAAGGGAGTTATCTCTTACTTCCTTAGCCTTCTCGCCGAAAATTGCACGGAGAAGTCTTTCCTCGGCAGTAAGCTCGGTTTCACCCTTAGGAGTAACCTTTCCGACGAGGATATCGCCGGCTCTTACCTCAGCGCCAATACGGATAATTCCTCTGTCATCGAGATCCTTAAGAGCGTCCTCGCCCACATTGGGGATATCTCTTGTGATGGTTTCGGCACCGAGCTTTGTATCTCTTTCCTCGATCTCATATTCTTCGATATGAACGGAGGTGTAAATATCTTCACGGACAACACGCTCATTAAGAAGAACGGCGTCCTCGTAGTTGTAGCCTTCCCAGGTCATGAAGCCGATAAGGGCATTCTTACCGATAGCAAGCTCACCGTTGCTTGTAGCAGGACCGTCTGCAAGCACCTGACCAACGTGTACCTCCTCGCCCTTGGAAACGATAGGACGCTGATTTACGCAGGTGCCCTGGTTGGAGCGCTTGAACTTTGTAAGCTTGTAGGAATGAGTTGCGCCTGTGCCTTCCTTGATAACGACCTCGTCTGCGCTTACGCTTTCAACAACGCCGTCGTATTCGGAAACGATGCAGACGCCGGAGTCAACGGCAGCCTTATATTCCATACCTGTTCCGACGATAGGAGCCTCGGTCTTAAGAAGAGGCACAGCCTGACGCTGCATGTTCGCACCCATGAGGGCACGGTTAGCGTCATCATTTTCCAGGAAGGGTATCATTGCAGTCGCAATGGAAACGACCATCTTAGGAGAAACATCCATAAAGTCGATGCGTTCTCTCTCGCACTCCAGGATCTGATCTCTGTAACGTGCATTTACCTTAGGTCTTGCAAATCTGCCGTCTTCTGTAAGAGGCTCATTTGCCTGAGCAACGGTGTAGTTATCCTCAACATCGGCAGTCATATAGACAACCTCGTCGGTAACAACGCCTGTTGCCTTGTCCACCTTTCTGTAAGGAGCCTCGATAAAGCCGTACTCGTTTATTCTCGCAAAGGAAGCAAGATAGGAGATAAGTCCGATGTTAGGACCTTCGGGGGTCTCGATAGGACACA
>CAMAIG010000077.1 GCA_945835085.1 uncultured Ruminococcus sp.
ACATCGCAAAATGTTAAGGAGAATACATCGCATGAAGAATTTTAGGAGGTAAATATGAAAGAATTCAAGAGAACAGTTGCGGGTGTTTCCGCTCTTGCCCTTACACTCAGCATGACTGCCTGCGGCGGCGACAGCGAAACAAGCTCCGGCGAAACCACATCCGAAACTGCTGCAACCACCACAATGGCTACAGTTGCCGTCAACACCGAAACCGTTAAGGAAGAAGACCAGGCTACTCTCGATCAGATCGCTGACGAGTACCTTCAGGATATTGAACTCGAAAACAAGACTATCAAGTGGCTCGCTCACTATGACCTTAACCCCAGCACAGACGGAAGATCCGAGTCTGTTGCACTTAACCTCTTCAAGAGCAAGTATCAGGGCGAGATCAAGTGGTACACTACTACATGGGATACAAGATATTCCGACCTTTCCACATACGTTCTGGGCGGCGAAGGCATCGACTTCTTCCCCTGCGATACAGCTGCTCTTCCTAAGGGCGTTGTAAGCGGAATGTTCCAGCCTATCGACGACTATATCGACATGGACAGCGACATCTGGTCCGATATGAAGAGTGCAATGGAGATCTACAACTTCAACGGCAAGCACTATGAGATCGTTACAAGCGTTTCCGCTGAGCAGGTCGTTATCTACAACAAGCAGACAATCTCCGAGAACGGTCTTGAGGATCCCTGGGAGCTTTATCAGGCAGGCAAGTGGAACTGGGATAAGTTCACTTCAATGCTTGAAAGCTATGTTGACCCCGAGGCAGACTGCTACGGTCTTGACGGCTTCTGGGCTGAAAAGGCTCTGTTCCTCTCTGCAGGCGTTCCTTCCGTAACCTCTGTTGACGGTACACTTACAGTTAACCTTATGGACGCTACCGTTGAAAAGGCTCAGAACTGGCTCTATGAACTTTACAACAAGGGTCTTGTTATCAACCGTGAGATGTTTGACTGGCACGAGCAGCCTCAGTTCATGGGCGAGGGCAAGGAGCTTTTCTACATAGTCGGTGCATGGGCTATAAATACAGACCCCGAAACCTGGACAACAAAGATCCCTCCCGAGAATCTCGGAATTGCTCCCGTTCCTTCTCCCGCAGGCTCCGATCCCTTCCAGGCAGCTACACTTGACGGCTGGGTTCTCTGCAAGGGCGCTGCTAACCCTCAGGGCGTTGCAATGTTCGGTGAATGCACACGTCTTGCTTCCAAAAACGAGCAGGCTATCGCTATCGCTGATCAGAAGCTCAGAGATGACGCTCATTGGAGCGACGAGCTTATCGCTATCAATAAGGAGATCAACAAGCTCGCTGAGCAGTATCCCGTTGTTGACCTTGCAACAGGCGTTTCCACAGACGTTGCTTCCCTCACAACCGACGGCGGCGACAACGTTGGACTCAGAGCTGCTATGCACGGCGTTGAGTGGGCTACAAACAGAGATGAGATCGCAGGCGTTGTTGAGACCCTGGTTAAGGAAGTTGACGACCAGATCAAGGCACTCGGCTAATAATATTTTGAATTTTTTGAACAGCTCCGAGATACTCGGGGCTGTTTTTTTGCCCTTTGGGAAATATTAAGCAATTGTAAAAAAACTGTTGGAATGTCATTTTGTTAGAAATGTACAAATAACATAATTTGAATAATAACAATATCACGAAATTGTGCAAGTTGGGCAAAAAGCCTTTGACTTTTCCCGAATTTATGGTACAATAATATTAAACGATTGTGCATACGGGATAACCTTTTCCAGAAGCTCAGAGGGGCATACCGCAGAATGTCCCGCTGTTCGTATGTGCAGTTTCAATTTTCCGGTCAAGTTCTGCGGAGAATGGAGCCGATATGTCAAAAATAATTGCAATAACATCGGGCAAGGGCGGTACAGGCAAGTCATCAATATGCTCTGAACTTGGTTTTGCACTGGCAAAGCAGGGTCACAGGACTCTGATAATCGAGCTGGATTTCGGACTAAGATGTCTTGATATCATGCTCGGCGTGAAGGATAACATTCAGTATGACCTCGGCAATGTTCTAAAGGGCGAATGCGATATCTACAAGGCTACCACTCAGGTGAAGATCGCCACAAACCTCAGCATCGTCTGCGCTCCCGAGGACCCCTTCGCAAGAGTTGATGCGGATACCATCAAGAACATCTGCCAGGAAATGAGAAAGTATTACGAATACATCATCGTTGATACATCTGCGGGCACCAACGCCAGCGTTTTCGACGTTGTGGAGCAGTCCGACCTCATACTTATCAACACCACCCCCGACCCCGTCTGTGTCAGAGATGCAAGGACTATGTCCGACGAGTTCTATAAAAGAGGCAATCAGAAGCAGCGCCTTATCATAAACAAGGTAAATCCCGATATCTTCAAGGCAGATCTTATCGTTGACCTTGACGAGATAATCGACACCGTGGGAGTTCAGCTCATAGGCGTTATCCCCGATGACGACGCTGTTATCATCGCCACCTCAAAGGGCGAGCCGCTGCCCTCCTCATCCCTTGCATTCAAGGCGTTTGACGCCATTTCAAAGAGGATCAAGGGCGAGGATATACCCCTCAGCTTCAAGGTACTGCTTCAGTAAATAACCGCTTAAAATAAATTCGGAAGGGAATGATCGCAATGAATATTGCTCTTATAGCACACGATTCAAAGAAGGAGCTGCTGGTGCAGTTCTGTATTGCTTACTGCGGAATTTTATCAAGACATAATCTTTGTGCTACCGGCACAACAGGAAAAATGGTGGCACAGGCCACAGGGCTTGATATCCAGAGATACCTGAGCGGTTCTCAGGGCGGAGATCAGCAGATAAGCGCCCGTATCTCCTGCAACGAGATAGACCTGCTCCTTTTCTTCAGAGATCCCCTTTCACCCAAGCCCCATGAGCCTAACGAAATGAATCTTCTCAGGCTCTGCGATGTTCATAACATTCCCGTTGCGACAAATATCGCAACTGCCGAAGCGCTTATCCATGCACTGGAGCGCGGCGATCTCGATTGGCGTCAGATCGTCAATCCCATCGACTGAAAAAAATCACATTCTTTGGGGAAAAGCTATTGACAATATTTCCCCGGGGGTGTATAATCAGTATATAAAGGCGTTAATGCGGGAGAGTAGCCCGATGCGGCGTTTAAGAGAGAAAAACGGATTTGCTGTGACCGTTTGAACGCTGCCCGGAGGAAGGACACCCGTACAGCCTGCAGATGAATTAAGTCTGCACGTTTTGCCCCCGTTAAGGGCTTAGAGTTTCTGCGTATTCGCAGGATAAACTCGGGTGGCACCACGTCTGCAAAGTCGTCCCGAATGCGGTTGGACCGTGTTCGGGGCTTTATTTTTTTACGGAAAGGAAAGTTTAAATGGAGCTTATCACCACGAGAATCAAGGGTATGGAGGACGTTGTTCCCGCCGAGAGCCACAAGTGGCATACGGTGGAGAGGATCGCTGCGGATACTGCGGCGTCTTACGGCTTCAAAGAAATAAGGATACCCACATTTGAAAATACCGAGCTTTTTGTGCGCTCGGTGGGCGAAACCACCGACGTTGTCCAGAAGGAAATGTTCACCGTTCAGGGCAGAGAAAGCAAATTCACCCTCCGTCCCGAGGGCACAGCAGGCACTATCAGAGCAGTGCTCCAGAACGGTCTGCTCAATGAAGCACTTCCTCAGAAGGTGTTCTATATCCTCTCCTGCTTCCGCCATGAGAAGCCTCAGGCAGGAAGATTGTGGGAATTTCATCAGTTCGGCGCCGAAATGGTGGGAAGTGCATCTCCCGCTGCGGACGCCGAAATGATCTGCATGGCAAGCAGCGTTATCGAAAGGCTGGGGCTTAAGGATATCGAGCTGCACATCAATTCCATCGGCTGCCCTCACTGCAGAGCAAAATATTACGAGAAGCTCAGGGAATTCTTTGAGCCGAATAAGGACAAGCTCTGCCCCACCTGTCAGTCAAGGCTTGAAAAAAATCCTATGAGAATTCTTGACTGCAAGAGCGATATCTGTAAGGAGATCGGCAAGGAAGCCCCCCTTATGATAGATTACCTCTGCGACGAATGTAAGGAGCATTTCGAGAAGCTTAAAGGCTATCTTGACGGCATGGGCATAAAATATTCCATCGACCCCAAGATCGTAAGAGGACTTGACTACTACACCAAGACCGTTTTCGAGTTCATTACCACCTCCATCGGCGCTCAGGGAACTGTTTGCGGCGGCGGAAGATATGACGGACTTATTGAAGAAATGGGCGGAAATCCCACTCCCGCTCTGGGCTTTGCAATGGGACTTGAAAGGCTTATCATGACCATGGAAAAGCAGGGCTGCGAGTTCATGACCCCCGACAGCTGTGATATCTATATCGGTGCAATGGGCGATAATGCTCAGAACAAGGCTGTTGCTCTCACAAAGATCCTCCGTGACGAGGGATATCATGCGGAGTGCGATGTCATGGGCAGAGGTGTCAAGGCTCAGATGAAGTACGCAAACAAGATCGGTGCAGCCTATTCCATGATAATCGGCGACAACGAGCTTGAAGCGGGCAGTGCAAGGCTCAAGAATATGACCACAGGCGAGGAATGCGAGATAACCCTCGGGGATAAGTTCGCTGACCGTTTTGCGGATATCCACACCGCCGATATGTTTTCGGCAGAATAAGCGTTTTTGAAAGGAAAGATAATTATGGCTGATAATATGAAGGGACTTAAAAGGACCCATTACTGCGGCGAGGTACTGAAAGCCGGCGAAACCGTTACCGTAGGCGGATATGTTGATACCGTACGCAACAAGGGCGGTATCATCTTCATCGTCCTTCGTGACAGAACGGGACTTGTCCAGCTAACATTCAACGAAACCACCGACAAGGCTGTGTTTGAAAAGGCAGCCTCCTGTCACAGCGAGTATGTTGTTATGGCAAAGGGCGAGGTAAGAGAAAGAGAAAGCATCAATGACAAGATAGCAACAGGTCATTTCGAGATATTCGTTGACGACCTGAGAATACTTGCCAAGGCACAGACACCTCCCTTTGAGATCGTGGACAACTCCAATACCAACGAGGAGCTTCGTCTGAAATACCGTTACCTTGACCTGAGAAGAAAGCCTCTCCAGCAGAATATCATCATGCGAAGCAAGATCGCAAAGGTTGCAAGGGACTATTTCTACGAAAACGGATTTATCGAGATAGAAACTCCTATGATGATAAAGTCCACACCCGAGGGAGCAAGAGATTATCTCGTTCCCTCCCGTGTTCACCCCGGAAGCTTCTATGCACTTCCCCAGTCCCCACAGATATATAAGCAGCTCCTTATGATATCGGGCTTTGACCGCTATATCCAGCTTGCACGCTGCTTCCGTGACGAGGACCTGAGGGCAGACCGTCAGCCCGAGTTTACTCAGATAGACCTGGAGATGTCCTTTGTCGAGGCAGAGGACGTTATGACAATGGCTGAGGGCTTTGTAAGCAGGCTGTTTAAGGAAGTCCTGGACGTTGAGATACCCGTTCCACTTCCCAGAATGAAGTACACCGAGGCAATGGACCGCTTCGGCTCCGATAAGCCCGACACCCGCTTCGGCATGGAGATAACCGATCTTTCCGATGCAGTTAAGAGCTGCGGCTTCGGGGTGTTCACATCAGCCATTGAAAACGGCGGCACAGTCCGCTGCATCACCGCCAAGAACGCTGCGGGCACATTCACAAGAAAAGAGATAGACAAGCTCACCGAATATGTCAAGGGCATCGGCGTAAAGGGTCTTGCCTATATCCGCTGGGTGGAGGACGAGCCAAACTGCTCCTTCGGAAAGTTCCTGGGCGAGGGCGAGCTTGACGCAATAATCAAGGCTGCGGGTGCTGAAAAGGGCGACGTTGTGTTCATCATTGCGGATAAGAAAAGCACAGTCCTCAGCTCCCTGGGAGCACTTCGTCTTAAAACCGCAAAGCAGCTTGATATCATTCCCGAGGGTAAGTTCAACTTCCTGTGGATAACCGAGTTCCCCTTCTTTGAATGGAACGAGGAAACAAAGCATTGGGACGCAATGCATCACCCATTCACAATGCCCATGGACGAGTGCCTTGAATACCTTGACAGTGCACCCGAGAAGGTTTTTGCAAAGGCATATGACCTGGTGCTCAACGGCACAGAGCTTTCCAGCGGCTCTATCAGAATAACCGATTACGAGCTTCAGCAGAGAATGTTTGAGGCGTTGGGACTCACCGACGAGGAGATACAGGCGAAGTTCGGCTTCCTGGTTGACGCATATAAGTACGGTGCAGCACCCCACGGCGGCATGGGAATCGGACTTGACAGACTTGCCATGATAATCTGCGGAGCAGAGAGCCTCAGGGACGTAACAGCATTCCCCAAGGTTCAGAACGCCTCCGAGCTTATGAGCGACTGTCCCGCTCCTGTTGACAAGGACAGCCTTGATATTCTCGGCATTGCCGTTACGGAAAAGGAATAAGCGTTTCGCTGAATTCATATTTTGCAAAGCATATTAATACTCGGCATACTGAAAGGGCTGCTTCGGCAGTCCTTTTTTTACAGCGTTGGATCATGAGTCATTGCGTACTGCAAAAATGCGTCCAGATCAAAGGAAGGCTCAGACGTGAATTTTTTCCCCGATGTTTTCCCCGCGGGAGGCGAATAACTCTTATTGTAATTATTTTTGTTTTTGTAATTTCTTTTATATTCTTCTTTATATTCCCTGACGCCGCTCTGTCCCGAGGGTGTCCTTTCATTGCTCTGTGTCTGACATTTCTTTGCCGAAGCACTGTCATTTTCCGTAACTGTATCGGCATAGTCGGGGCAAGGCTCATCCGCCCATTCCTCCGACTGAAATGCGTCGTAATCTGTAATGGTATATACCGTAAAATGGCTGTAATTCGTGATTTTTATCTCACTTGTCGATGTGAGCTTGTCAAGTGCCGTGCGTACCTGATGAAGGGAAAGCCCCGTTTCGGCTGAGAGCCTTGCAATGCTTGAAATGACATCGCCACGCTTTATCTTTGTTCCCCGCCACATCTTGTCCTTGATGTTTGCCGACAGCATGAGATGGGCAAAGAGCTTGAACACCGTGATATCC
>CAMAIG010000078.1 GCA_945835085.1 uncultured Ruminococcus sp.
ACTGCAACTCCCATGATATTACATTCTGAAGTTATAATATCCGTGTATTCGTCATTTTCTGGATGCAGCAGATATTTTTTCTCATCTTCTATTAAGAAATATCTTTTTAAAGTGACATCTTGATCAAGTCTGGCTACTACTATTTGTCCGTTTTCAGCATAGTTCTGCATTCGTATAATCAAGATATCTCCGTCATTAATTCCGGCATCAATCATAGAGTTACCTTTTGCATGCAAAGCAAAAAAGTCACCATGACCAATCATGCTTTGAGGTATTTCTAAAAAACCTTCACAGTAGTCGTCAATGAAGTTAGGTGTTCCACAATATATTTTACCATATAGTGAAATCAAAAGGTTTCCTTTGCATGGTTTTTTATTAAAATCTAAATCATGATATATAACAAAAGAATTCGAAATAATATCTAGATTCATTTTGTACTCCTTTATAATTAATCTGAATAATCTTTCAGTTTCAAAAAATCAATACTATCTACCATGGTTTTATGTACTACAATGGTAATGGAAGCTAATCTAGTCATATTTACTCCGCTAATTCTAAAAGACCATAAAAGTAACTCTAACAATTGCTGCGGACTATAGTCTATTTTTCTTATAATGCGACTTGAACCCAAAACAGGCATGCATATTGAGTTACATGCTTTTAGAATATCAATTTCACTCCACATTTTCAGATATACTTTCGCAATGTCATCATTTTCTAGATAAGCACAATTGTTTTCATCGAATCTTGAATATGCAAGTAAATAGAAATCTTCATAAGGAACTATTGTACCCAAGTCATATCTAATCTTTTTACCCAAACGTTTTTGATCAACAAAAGCAGGTTTGCGGTTTGAGAGAAATTCGGCTATGTGTTGATCTAAAACCGCAACATCATGAATATATTTTGTTACGAAAATTCCATTTAATGACTCCTTTGCGATGATAATATCGTCTGCTTGTGTATCAAAATACTCGTTAAAAGCAATAACTTTTTTTCCTTTTTCCGCAAATAAATCGCCTTCCTTAATTATAATTTTTGTATTGCGGATTTTTATCGTTGTAGATTTCTTTCGGTTATAGTAAATCCAAACACCAAAATAGATAATTATATGTAGTAAAACGAGTCCTCCCATAACACACCATTTATTTGCATCGTCTACGGGTAAGAATATAACCGTAGTAGAAAAAATCGCAAATGTCCAGGTGGCGATACTTCCGAATGATTTCAAAACTCTACTGTGAAAAAATGGAACTCTCATAATATATCCCTTAATAAAGCATTATTATTTATCAAATGAGCGATATGCAAATTGTATTGCAAAATCATCTGCATACGCTTGGAGAAATATCAATGTTAACAATTTTTTGTTATTAATATCAAAGCATAAATAAACTTTGTCACATTGTGAGCAATTATTGTATATTATCGAGTAGATGCTTTATTTATTAGGCAATGGTACCCTACTATTGTAATTAATATAGCACACAAAAAATTAAAGTCAACATTTCTGTTAAATTTGGTTGAATGTTGTTAAATTTGGTAATATTAAGTCGAATTTTAGAATTGTTTGCAAATAAACAAAACAACAGAATTATCATACACTACACTGTAATTATTAATTAGTATTATAGCTCCAATAAGATTTTTATCTCTCTTATACGTGTGCTACGTTTGTGTAATATGAAGTGTACACTCATAATCCTTTGCCACCTGCTGCTTTACTTTAAACCCACCCTTGAATTCAATCTCAATGGTGGCTTTGTCAATTATCAGTATCTTTTCAATCATAAGCCGTGTGAGCTGATCCTCATATTCCGAAACAGTATGGTTGGCAGAGGCAATATTGTCAAGGATGGTCTGAAGCTCGTTTGTTCCCGACAGGTCCGGAATTGCCTTAGAACGCTCGGTTTCTATCTGCTCGTTTATTGCCATTATTTCGTCAGAAAGCTGTCTGAAACGCTCGTCAAAGGCGGTTACATCTTCGCCTGCGGTTGATATGGCAAGCAGTCTTGCTATTTCATTGGACTTTTCAGCTTTTGCCATTTCAAGCCGAGGAATTATATTCGATTTCTCGGCAAGCACTTCCGAAATACTTTGGTTCAGCACCTTGCTTATTGCAACATGCTCATCGCAGAAGGTGTTAAGAGCCGCAACTATTGCATCGTGCAGCTTATCCTCTGCCATAGTGGGCGAGTTGTGGCAGAAGGTCTTTCCGTTTTCAATTCGGTTTATGCACCGCCACTTGATTTCCTTATATCCTTTTGCCGTCCATGTCACTCTGCGATAAGGCGTACCACATTCTGCGCAGAACAGCTTTTCTGTGAGAGCGTATTTGGCGCTGTATTTGCCCGTTTCCGTTGTGGTCAGTTTGTGTGCTACCCGGCGCTTGCTTGTCCTGCGGGCGAATTCTTCCTGCACCTTACGGAAGGTTCCTTTGTCGATTATTCCTTCATGGTGATTGGAAACATAGTACATGGGAAGCTCTCCGTTATTTTTCTTTTTGGCATGAGATATACAGTCGATTGTATAGGTTTTCTGGAGCAAGGCGTCGCCTGTGTATTTCTCGTTTTTGAGAATACTTTGGATAGTGGATTGAGTCCACTTACCGCCCTCTTTTGAAGTAGGTCTTTTCAACTCCGTCAGCTTTTCCGCTATCTGTTTTAAGCTCATTCCCTGCAGAAACATGTTGTATATCATTTTAACTGTTTCAGCACCTTCAGGATCTATACGGGGCTTGTTATCCTCTCCACGCGTATAGCCAATCATAGCAGAGTAGTTCATTATGACATGACCTTGTTCAAAGGCTCTGCGCTTGCCCCAGGTTACGTTTTTGCTTATGGACTCCGATTCAGCCTGTGCCATCCATGAGAATATTGTAATCATGGTTTCATCCTGCTCGGCAAGGGTATCTATCCCTTCCTTTTCGAAGAACACGGACACACCAAGGGATTTGAGTTCTCTTATAGCGTCAAGGCTCTCCACGGTATTTCTGGCGAAACGGCTGACGGACTTAGCGAGGATAAGGTCGATTTTACCGAGTCTTGCATACCTCATCATCTTAAGGAAATCGGCTCTTTGCTTCATCTGAGTACCGGTCTTGCCCTCGTCTGCAAATATTTTGACAAGCTGCCATTCCTCTTTTGACTCAATGAGCTTAGTGTAATATTGGCACTGAACCTCGAAGGAGTTCAGCTGTTCTTCTTCATCGGTAGAAACTCGGCAGTATGCCGCAACTCTTGTTTTTCTCGAAGCTCTTGCTCTTGCCGATTCAAGTTCTTCCTTTGGTTTTGCAGGTATAACCGTAACTGTCATCTTAGCTTCTTCGCTCATTATTCTCACCTCGCTTTATAGCGTGCTGAATTATAGCACCGTTTTTTAGTTTCATATATATTGAGCAGCCTATATCCGGCTGAATCTCTTCCACTATTTCCTCAAACAGCATAAGGTCAAAGGATTTAAGCGGAGCATGCTCCGTTAGCTTTTCCTTTATCTTCTTCGTAATTTCTGCCGTATCATCATAGGAACAGCAGTCATACTTTTTCTCCGCATTCTGCATTATCGCCTTTATTATTTCGTTTGCTTCAACCGTTGATGACGCCAGGGAATTTGATATATTCTGCTCTCTGCGTACTATTTCGTCTGTTGGGGTATATGGTTTATCCTCATTATTCTCTGCAAGACTTGGATTCGCAATAAGGATATTTAGAAGGGCTGTGGATATTGATAGTATAATATCATCTGTAATCTTATACCCATAATAGCACTCATAACAAATCCATGTTTCCTTTTTATGCCTGTCAAGCTTTCTGCATATATGTCTGCCGCAATGGTGGCAGTAGGCTTTATCCCGTATAGCCTGAAGTTCATCGGACAGAACAACCTTATTTCCTCGTTTGCTTGCCATAATACGGGCTACATGGTCGAAGTCCTCTTTTCTTATAATCTGAGGATATGTTCCATCGCCTATGTATTTCTTATTCTCAAGAACTCTTTTAACCTTATGCTTGTCCCATTTGCTATCCTCTCCATTAAAGGGGATTGTCAGCATTTCCGGAATCTCACTCAAGCTCTTACCCAGTATATACAGCTCGAATATCTGCGCTACTGCCCTTGCTTCTTTCTGATTTCTTACCACTTCCCCGTTTTCATAAGCGTAACCGAACGGGAGTGTCCTGTTTTTGCTCATTTTCTGCTCCTTCCCTTCTTTATTTCCTCATTGAATTCAATATTGCCAAACATGGTGAACCTTAGTGTATCATTTGAAATCACAGTTATGGATTTTACCAGCTGTTCGAACAGAACAGGATTAAAGCCAATCTGATATGGCTCGCTTTCAAGTACGGATACAAGGAAGCTTATCTGTTCTATAATATTGTCGGTATCATCAGAGGACGACACCGACAACAGCTCCTGTTTATATCTGTTCAGCTTTCCGTCAAGCTCTCTGCGCTGTACGGCATATACGTCATCAGCAATAATTCCCAGAGAATTCAGTCTGCTTAACTGATAATTCTGCTCTCTTACCGCTATTATTTCCGACTGAATCTGCATTGCCTGCACATTATCCGTTTTCTGCTTTGCACGAAGCTTTTCCAGCTTATATATAACCGGGTTTAAGATAACCCTGTAGTTAGCTTTCAGCTTATTGAATAACCGGATAAATGCGTCATATATCGTTTCTTCGGGTATTCGCTGTATTGAGCAAGTTTTCTTGCTGTGATTTCTGTCATAACATTCCCAACTGATTTTGCCTCTGTTTTCTATTTTTCTGAATACAGAACCGCACTCGCCGCATCTTATCATCTTTGTAAGCGGTCTGGGGCTGCTTATTTTACCTCGTGTATACCTGCCCTTAAGCTTTATAAGCTCCTGAACCTTGTTGTAATCCTCTTTGGATATTATTCCCTCATGGGTATTTGAAACATGGTACATAGGAACTTCGCCCTTGTTTCTTTTAACTGTGAATGGGAGAGTCTCTGTTGTATAGTTTTTCTGGAATAGCGAATCTCCTGTGTATTTCTCATTCGTAAGGACGCATCTCACAGCCGAGCTTGACCATTTTTTGTCAGTTTCCTCAGTCAGTTCTTTGGCTATCCTTTCTATGCTTGTTCCATTAAGAAAGTCGCTGTATATTTTTCTGACGATCTCAGCCCTCTCATCCATGATTTTCATGGTTTTTCCTTCGAATTTATATCCGAATGGAGCGGGATAAGCAACGTATGTTCCGTTTGCCATACGATTTCTTATGCTCCATCTTTCATTCTTGGATATGGATACCGATTCATTCTGAGCCGACAGACCGAGCAAGGTAATGAGAACCTCTCCCGATACTGCCATAGTGTCAATCTTATTTTCTTCGAAGTATACCGTTATTCCCAGCGATTTCAGTTCTCTGATAGCCGACAGGCAGTCCTTTGTATTTCTTGCAAATCTCGTTACGGACTTGCATATTATCCTATCGAATTTATGCTGTCTTGCATCAGCCATCATTCTCTTGAAATCCGTCCTTTTTTCAAGGTCGGTACCTGTAAGTCCTTCATCAGCATAAAGCTCTACGAGAATCTCGGAGCTGCTGCCATTAAACAGCGTGTTGTAGTATCTGAGCTGGGAAGCGAATGAATGCAGCTGATCTTCTGTATTTCTTGATACACGTGCGTAAGCAGCATATCTTACTACTGCTCTCTGCTGTGCTGAGGCTTCGATCTTTGTAACCTGCATATTATCATCTCCCAACTGTTTTATTACAACACTATACCATAAAGGCTCTTTCATATCTATCATCAACACCAATAAAATTCTCTTGTCCTAACTGTGCAGAATACTTTTAAAGATTAAGCTCAGCGCAATGCTCGGAACAGCGCTTATTTATCCTTCGGAACTGTTCCTCAGTGATAACCCCTGTTTCAAGCAGAATCCTGGTGTACTTTTCACATAAAGTGTAAATGAAAATTGCTCTTGCTTCCTTGTCAATCATAATGCCTTCCTTTCTGCCAATCCAAGGCTTATCATTATAGCCTGATTGATTTGCTGAACTGTATTATCATCGGCCTTGCCGATATATCCCTTTATTCTCGATTTATCTATGGTTCGTATCTGTTCCATAGATATGAGCGACTCCTTGCGGAGCCCTGACTTTTCCACCCTGCGTAAATACACGTGGGTCGGCAGTGCTTTTTTCTGCTTAGAAGTCAGCGGAGCTACGATTGTTGTGGGGCTGAAGGTATTGCCTGTGTCGTTCTGAATTATAACCACAGGTCTGATACCGCCCTGTTCACAGCCAATCGTACCGCTTAAATCGGCATAATAGATATCGCCGCGTTTCATTTCATTGTCCATAGTTCTCTCCTGTATGTAAATACAGCCGACATAAAAAGCCGGCTGTACTTATTATTAGCGGAATATATCCGCTTAATTGCCTGTAAATCCTTCTGTTGTATTTGTCCTCGGCACCCGCAACAGCACGGAATATATCAGACCATCGTTGGCGTAACACAACAGGATGTTGCGAAGTGACAACCCAAAGCGCAGCAAGGACGCTGCGCAATCAGAGTTGTCACGATGTCATGGGATTCTAACCCCCGTGTGGTTCTCACACAGCTGCCCTCATTGCTTGTGTCTGTGACTGGACAGAAGTATCATTGTCCCATTATGCTGTCATCGCCCATACGGCAGCTGCCAACTGCCGCCTAAGATTGCATATCGTTTCTTCGCCGGGTAAGACCTCATAATAATAGATTGGCTAAGCGCCGTCAGCTTCGTCCTGTTCCGGTTACTAATAACAATACCCTTTCTTAATATGCTTGCCCCGCAGGACACATAATGGAAAGTATCTGATATACTGGTATTCAGTTTTCAAGGTTC
>CAMAIG010000079.1 GCA_945835085.1 uncultured Ruminococcus sp.
ACATACCTAATTTCTAGCATTTCTTCACTTCTCTAAATTCAAACTATCTATCCCTAAAAATTCCGATTTATCGCACTGCTGCAAAATCTATCGGCGCGGGTGCAAATTATCCGCACCAAACAAATTAACAGCGCGACATTGCTGCGGGTCTTACCCGCCGCGACTTCGCCGCGGGGCGCTCCCCGCAAATTCCGATTTATCGCACTGTAACATTATTTCACCGCTGCAAAATCTACCGACGCGGGTACAAAGCAAACGATCTCTCACAAACAAACGCCGTGACCTTGCCGCGGGTCACACCCGCCCCGCCAAAAAAGGCGCCCCCGAAGTATCGCTCCGGGGGCAAGATCATGATATAGGATTATGGGGGATTTCCTGCGGAGCAGGGGTAAAACTCCGCAGGGTAAAATTGGGGGTTCTTTTATAGAGCTGTGCGGGGTAAACACAGACCCAAATAAAAGCTGAAATGAAATTCATACTCTTTTCGAGTACAGTTATATAATACCCTCTCTATGTGTAAATTATGTGAAAGTGAATTGAAATTGAAATGAAACACAATTACACATATCCCTCATAATAGATCTGACCCACAGAAATAATCCTGTTATCCTTGCCTCAAAGAGCAATATTAAGTATCTCCTCAACGTCCTCTGCTGAAAGACGGACGTAGGAGCCGAGATTGTTTTTCTTTATCTCAACAGCCTTTGCAGCCATTTCAGCGAAATGCTCGCTTCCTATACCAAGCTCGGAAAGCCTTGTGGGCATACCGATAGTCCTGAAAAAGCCCTCCAGCTTTTCTATCATAAGATCAATGGTTTCCTCGTCGCTCTTTCCCAGAATATGGAAAACTCTTCTGCCGAACTGCACAAGCTTTCGGGGATTGCGCTTTCTTACGAATTTGAGCCATGCGGGGAATACTACCGCAAGACCTGCTCCGTGAGCAATGTCGTAAAATGCGGAAAGCTGATGCTCTATCTGATGTGAAGCCCAGTCGCTGCCTCTGCCCTTTTCTCCTCTTCCTCTGTCAAGGATATCGCAGTGAGCGATGCTGCCTGCCCACATAAGCTCGGCACGGGCGTCATAATCAAAGGGGCTTAATATTGACATAGGTGCATAGTTTAGCACTGTCTGAGCGGCACCCTCTATCATTCTGTCGGAAAGATCGCAGCAGTTTGTATTGACAAAATATCTCTCCATCATGTGTGCAAGCATATCCGACGCTCCGCACGCCACCTGATATGGAGGGAGCGAGAATGTATTTTCGGGGTTCATGACCGCAAACCTCGGCAGCAGACAGGGTGCAGTACAGCCACGCTTGTCGGGGATATCAGGATTTGAGATAACAGAGGTCATGGAGGTTTCGGAGCCTGCAGCGGGTATTGTCAGCACAACTCCCACGGGCAATGCTATCCCCGGGGCACGGGAGCCGTCATAGAAATCCCATGGGTCGCCGTCATAGGGAACTCCTGCCGCAATCGCCTTTGCAGTGTCGATAACGCTTCCTCCGCCAACTGCAAGGATAAGAGAAACACTGTTTTCCCTTGCCATGGCAATTCCTTCACGGACCTTATCTATATCGGGATTGGGCTTTACTCCCCAAAGCTCACAGCTCTGAACGCCGCTTTCTCTGAGAGCAGACATTACCCTGTCATAAACGCCGTTTTCCCTTGCCGAGCCGCCGCCGAAAACCAGCAGCAGCTTTCCGAACATGGACACTTCTTCTCCGAGATGCTCCTCTGCCGATCTTCCGAAGATCACCTTTGTTGTATTATGATAAATAAAATCGTTCATAAGCCACCTCCGAAGGGATATTACATTTTATATTTTACCATGTTTTTACCGATATTGCAAGCACTTTTGCATTGCCGCCAAGGTTTATGATCACATTATTCAAGCGGCTTCACATAAACCGTCCTGTTGTTTGTAAAGATGACCATTCCGGGCTTTGCTCCTCCGGGCTTCTTCACAAATTTTACGGGGACATAATCCACAGGCACCTGTGCGGAATCCTTTGCCCTGCTGTGAGCGGCGGCAACGGAAGCCGCATAAAGGATAGTTTCATCGGGAGGAGTGGTGCCCTCGGTGCGGATTATAACATGAGAGCCTGTGATATCCTTTGTATGGAGCCAGATGTCCGTTTTTTCCGCAAGCTTGCAGGTGAGCTGATCGTTCTGACGATTGTTTCTGCCAACAAGTATCTTATATCCGTCGGGAGATGTAAATTCCAGGGGAGGTGCAGATTTCTGAAGCTTCTGCTTTGTTCTTGGGGCACGGATATATCCCTGCTCCGTAAGCTCCTCACGAAGCACGTTCACGTCCTCCTCCGTTTCCGCTCTTGACAAGGCATCGGAAACGCTGTCGATATATTTAAGCTCTGTTTCGCCCTGGGATATCTGCTCCTTCAGGCGTTTTTCCGCTGTATCTGCCTTGCGGTAGCCGCTGTAATACTTCTGCATATTCTGTGAAGGGGTAAGGCGTGGGTCAAGCTCTATGGTGATATCAGCGCCATTTTCGTCATAGAAATTCGTGCAGGTAAATTTCGTCATGCCCTTTTCAAGAGCATACATATTTGCGGAGATAAGGTCCCCCTTTAGCTTAAGGATATCCCTTTCCTCGGAAATTTTCAGTTCCTGACGCTGGTTTTCCGTCCTTCGGAGAATGCGCTCATAGGTATTGTTCAGAAGCCTGAAAAGGTCCTGATAGCGCTGCTTCATTCTTGCAGTGCGGTCACGCTCGGAATAGAAACGGTCAAGGGTTTCCCCCGCAGACTCATAATAGGAATTGGTCATAAGGCTGCCATACTGTCTGATATCCTCAAAGCAGAAATCCTTATAGCTGCCGTCCGGCTCACGGAGAACGGTATATACCCTCTTTCCGCCGAAAAATCTGTCCCGTGTTGCCTTTATCTCCCTAATGATGGCGGAAACCGCAGCTTCATCAAGCTCCTCGCAGGTGATGTCCCTGCCCTCACAGGCACGGAATATCCATTCCCTGGCAAGCACGGGAGATAACCCCTCAAACACGCCGATAAGGCTTTTATCCACAGATTTTCCACGCTGAGCGGATATCCTTTCTGCCATATCCTTTTCATCGGCAATAAGGAAATTCAGCCTGTCATCTCTCGGGGGAGGTGAATAGGTCATGCCGGGCAGCACAAGCCTTTCGCAGCCCGTTGCAGCGTCTATTCGCTTTAAGCTGTCGATTATCTTACCGTTTTCATTTATGATGATAAGATTTGAAAACCGTCCCATCATTTCAGCGGCAAGGGTGATTATTACCACATCGCCAAGCTCGTTTACGGTTTCAAAATCAAGGTAAAGTATTCTTTCAAGCCCGTCCTGCCTTACCGCAAGGAGCCTGCCGCAGCCCAGATGCTTTCTTAGCAGCATACAGAACATGGGGGGCACCTTCGGGTTTTCAATCCTTGCATTTGTGATGTGTATCCTTGCAGAGCCTGCGGATACCGATATCAGCAGCTTTGCATTGTCGGTGCGGGTGCGCATATTTATGATTATCTCTTCTTTGGAGGGCTGATGTATCTTGTCTATCCTGCCCCCCACAAGAGGCTCCAGCTCCTGCTTTACAGCCAGAAGAAAAGCGCCGTCAAGTGCCATTCATATCATTCCTTTCAGATAAAAATTTCCCAGTAATATTTCCTCTTTGCTTCGGGAAAATCCTCCATGACCCCATGCTCGGGGTCGTAAAAAACGCCGTCACAATATAGCGACCAGTGCCAGCAGCGGGGCGTTTCAAGGCTAAGTATGCAGGCGGAAGGAAGGTCAGATTTTGAAAAAGCTTCCCTGCGGGTGCTGTCATAGCCTATGCCATGCTCGTCGAGAGCTTTTTTCATTTCCTTGAGAACGGTTTCCCTGCTGTTTCCCAGATACTCGCATATCTCCTCCGCCGTTTTTCCAAGTATCATTGCAAGCACCGCCTGACCGCACTGCAGGTCGTCAGGCTCATGGATATATGTTATACTTCGCATATCGTTACCTCAGAACAGGTCAATTCTTTTTATACACAAGCACCTCAAAGGCAGCGTCGGTGGTGAGCCTTTCCAGGGCATTCACACGAGCGTGTCCTTCACGGCTTGTCTTATAGTAATAGGGGGTCATGGTAAAAAGGCTTCTTATATCCTCAGCACAGTCAATGGTTATCTCCCTTGAAATCTTCCTGCGGCCAAGAAAATCAAAGCCCTCTATGCCGTAATCTGCGGTCATGTTTTTATAAGGCTCCTCATATACGGCGGCTTTGAGGCTCATAAGATGCTCCTCTGCGGGTATCGCCATTATAAGCGTTCCTCCGGTCTTTAACACACGGATATATTCCTCCCTGCAGAAGGGAGCGAACATGGTAACGAGCATACTAACGGAATTGTCAGCCAGGGGCAGTCTGAATACGCTTGCCGCCGCAGTTTCACATCTGCAGTCCCCTTTAAATCTTGCAGCCGCCTTTGCACAGGCAAATTTTGAGATATCAACCGCTCCCAGGGAAAAGTCCCGGGAACTGCAAAGGCTGTCCCGTATCATCTCGGTGTAATATCCCTCGCCGCAGCCTGCGTCAAGCACCGCTCCCCCGCTGAAATATTCCCCGGCTGCCTCTGCAACAGCCTTTGCCAGATGGGAATAATAGCCCTTGTTAAGAAAATCAGCACGGGCATTCACCATCAGCTTATTATCCCCCGGGAGCTTTGCATTCATGTGATTAGACATAAGGAGATTTACATATCCCTTTGCGGCAATATCAAAGCTGTGGCGGTCGGGGCAAACATAGCAATGCTCTCTTATTTCAAGGGACTTTCCGCAAACGGGGCAGATAAAGATACTCATATTTTCACTCTTATTCTTTCATATTATATACTGAACGGGGTCTGTGCAGCTCTGAGCTTCCATTATATCAAGTGTGGGAAAGGCTTCGGACAAAATATTTTTCATGATCGGGCAGAATATCCTCTCGGTATGGAAATGCCCGCAGTCGATAAGGGATATGCCGTCAATGCTCTGTGAATCCACAAAGGAATCGTGCTTTAGATCTCCCGAAAGCAGAGCGTCCGCTCCCTTTTGAGCCGCAAGAGAAACAAAGCCGTTTCCCGAGCCTGAGCTTATAGCTATTCGCTTAATGGTACTGTCCCCGCAAAATCTCACGCAGGTGCAGCCAAGAGCTTCCTTTGCTCTCTGTGCAGCTTCACGGGTAGAGATAGGACTTTCAAGCTCATAAATCATGCCCACAGCCCTGCCCTCTCCCATATCATCAAGAGGAACGGGACAGGGCATAAGTCCGAGAGGTCCTCTCAGCAGGTCATAAAGTCCCTTGTTCATTCCAAGGGGGGACATATCAAAGGGAGTATGAGTGCATATGGCGGAAATGCCCTTTGACATCAGCATTCCCACAGGTGTATCCGCCGAAACTGCTTTAAGGGGAGAAAATATTACGGGGTGATGGCTTATTATAAGCTCAGCGCCCTTTTCCTCCGCTTCCCTTATAACTTCCCTTGTGATATCGAGAGCGGTGATTATTTTCGTGACCTCACCGTAAAAATCACCCGCAAGCATTCCGCAGTTATCCCAGCTTTCCTTTGAGGAAAAGGGTATAAGGCGGTCTATCTCATTATATATATCCCTGACAGTTATCACAGTCTTGTTTCCTTTCTTATCATTTCAACGGTTTCCATTATCTGTGCAGCCTTTTCGGGGGAGCTTTTTGCCATGCCCTCTGCAGCAGCGCACATACGATCAAGCTGCCTTAAAATATAAAGCCTGTCCTCGGGGACGGCGGGGTCAAGGCAGCCGATATTTTCTCTGACGGGATCGGGCTTTTCGATTTTCCCCGTGTATCGGCATTTTATTATGCAATAGGCAAATCTGCCGTCAACAGCACCTCTTTCGCAAACCGTTTCAAAGCCTCCCGAACCAAGAGAACGCCTCAGCTCCGCTGCTCTTGTCATGGGCTGGAGAATAAAATTTGCTCCGCAGGTCTTAACTCTTTCATCCTCCGAAAGTATCTTATATATAAGCTCGCCGCCCATTCCCGCAATGACTATATCCGTTACCCCATCAAGAGGAACGTCCCTCAGACCGTCGGAAAGGCAGAACAGAGCATTTTGAGAAACCCCTGCCCTTGCAAGAGTCGCCCTTGCAGAGTCAAGGGGCATGGGATTTATATCGGCGCAGACTGCATGGCTGCATCTGTCCGATGAAAGCAGATATGCTGGCAGATAGCCATGATCCGTTCCCACGTCACAAACATGATCTCCTTCCACCATTTCGGCACAAACCATCAGACGTTTATCCTTTAATACCATACAGCACTCCTTAAGGGGAAGCCCCTTTGCAATTTCGTAAGTTAATTTGCAAAAATAAGCAAAATTTGCGGCTCGGTACCTATAATACTTCTATATCGGTACTGCCCTAAGGGGAAGCCCCTTTGCAATTTCGTATGTTAATTTGCAAAAGCTGTGCGTTTTTTCGGACAGCTTTTGCGGTATAATATTTATACAGGCTTTGCATATCACCTATTATATAGCATGGGGCTTGATTTGTCAATAACGGCACTCACACGAAAAAAGGCTGCACGATAAGCTATCGCACAGCCCTTGATCTATTTACTTTGAAAAATGCTCGTTAAGCTTTGCAACGAGTGCGTTAACGTCGGTGCCGTGAACAGCGCAGGCGTCTGCAAGGGACTCTCCTCTTGAAGCGGGGCAGCCCAGGCAGTGCATTCCGATCTCAAAGAAATAGGGTGCTGTATCCTTGTCCTTATCGAGGATATCGCCGATTATGGTATCGGGTGTAACTGTGTAGCTCATTTTATAAACCTTCCTTTATTTTGATTTGCGAATATATCC
>CAMAIG010000080.1 GCA_945835085.1 uncultured Ruminococcus sp.
TTAAAAAAGGTAGATTTATGAAAAAGAAACGATCCGAAATGCTGACGACCTTCGTCCGCGGAGAAGGGATTTTTGAAGATTATCTGCCCCGCAGCGGCATTCCCGACGATTTTCAGAATATGGCAGTGATGATGGCAGTTCTCGCAGTGCTTACGGGAATGTCCGTTTACAGCTACGGCGTCAGAGCGCTGATACTTGCGTTAGTCTGTCTGCTTACCTGCTGGGCAGCGGATTCGGTGTGCCTTATTCTCCGCCGCAGGTCCCTTCATATTCACGACCTTTCCCCGATGATAACGGGGCTGACGATAGCTGTAATGATGCCTGCGTCTGTGCCCTATCATATTGCTGTCGCTGCCTGTGTCTTTGCCATATGCATTGCAAAGCACCCTCTGGGCTGTCACGGCTCGGAGATAATAAACTGTGCGGCGGCAGGCTATATTTTTGCAGAGCTTTCCTTCCCGCAGTGGGTACTCATGTATCCTAAGCCCTTTGCGGAGCTTCCCGTTGACAATATCCCCGCAGTGGCGCTGTATAAGTCCTTATCCTCCACAGCCATTACCTCGGGACTGCAGAATTATTCGGGGATAGAGCTGCTTATCGGCAATTTTACGGGACCCATGGGCTGCACCTTTACGGTGCTGACAGCGGTATGTGCATTGTTTCTCATGTCAAGAAGGGCAATATCTGCTCCTGCATTTTTCGGTGAGATCGGAGCAGCCGCAGCAGGAAGCCTTCTCCTTGGCGGAATGTCCTCAATGCGCATGGTGCTCGTGGGGGGAATGACCCTGTTTGCCGCAATTCTTACCGCCGACCGTGCATTTGCTCCGAAAAATGCTGTTGGGCAGCTGCTTTACGGCGTATTTGCGGGGCTTATGCTCCTTGCGGTAATGCGGATATCCTCCCTTGAAAATCCTGCTGTGTATGTATGCATTATCGCAGCCCCCTTTGGCAGAGTAATGGACAGCCTGACCCTTAAGGGCAGCCGCAGGAAGCGTGTAAAGCGCATTTTCGGCAATGATATAACCGAAACTATTGATATGATAGGGGGCGGTGAAAACGGAGAAGAAAAGTGAGAAAAAATGGTCGTTTTTTGACGGGATACTGATCCATAATCCTGTTTTTGAAGCGGGAATGTCAATTGCTCCCGCAGTTATTATCGGCAGTACCCTTGAGGGTGCAGCCGTGTATGCAGCCTTTTTTTCGGCAGTAACCTTCATTTCTCTGATAATATCGTCATTTCTTCCGAGAAAGATACCATATGCTCTGCGCATAATATTATATACCGCAGCGGCGGCAATTGTGTATATCCCCGTATATATTTTTCTCGACAGAGTTATACCCTCCGATCTTGCAAAGCTCGGAGTATTCCTTCCCATGATAGTAACGGGAGAGTTTGTAGTTTCCGCATCTGAAATGAGATTTTTCCGCATGGGAAGAAAACGAATGACAGCTGACATAATCTCCCATGTGATAGGCTATGATATTGCAATAATTTTTCTCGGAGCAGTCAGGGAGCTTTTCTCCATGGGAGGGATAAACGGGGAGATCTATGGTATAAAAACCGTTATCCCGATCCTTTCCGCACCCTGCGGAGGATTTATCCTAATTGGATTTATAGGTGCATTTATCAGAATATGTGCAAAAAAATAACAGGGAGTGAACCTGATGACAGGCAGTGAAAATACTGCTGCGGCGATCATAATATCGGTGATAACCGCTTTGCTTGCGGATAATTTCGTGTTCGGCAGAGCCTTCGGAGTAAGCACCATGATGATCGCAGCAAGAAATAAAAGATATCTGCCGGGAGTATGCCTTGGAGTGTGTTATTTTACCCTGGCAGGCTCGGCGGCGGGAAGGTTTCTTGCGTTAAATGAGTATCTTGAGCTGAGCAAGCCCTATCTTCCACTGGTGTATGCAGCGGTTATCGGACTTGTGTATGCGGTCACGCTTGTGGGAGCGTTCCTCATATTCCGCAGCCGATTTGCACGAATAAAAAAATATGTGCATATATCGGCATTTAACAGCGCAGTTATGGGTACAATATTTTTAAGCGCAAACGGTGCCGCAACAGGGGGAAGCTTTGTGCTTTTCGGTCTGTGTGCGGGAGCAGGCTTTACAGGGGCAGCATATATGCTTTCGGGCGTATATCCAAAGCTCTGCTCGGAAAATGTGCCCGCTGCCTTCAGAGGATATCCCGCAATAATGATATTTACGGGAATAATCGCCATGGCGGTTTACGGCATTCTCGGCAGAGTTCCCATGTATATGTAGAACGGCTTTAAGGAGTTTGGAAAATGAGAAGAAGAAAGAAAATATTTCGTCCCAAAAGACGATACAAGATAAAAAGAAACAACGGCAGTGCCGTGAAGATAATCACGGGAACGGCAGCCCTTGCAGTCCTTGTGTTTGTGGGCTACAGCGCCGCAGGTCCTATAAATAACTATTTCAAGGAGAAGGCAGAGCAGTCGGAGAGCAGAGAGTGGACTCCCGAAAACACCGACGCTCCCTCCGTTCCCGATGTGTCGGAAACAGAGATCGGTGCTGTTACGGAGATAACCTTTCCCCAGGAGAGTGCCGTTACCTCTGTTTCGGAAACCGAGATAACATCAGTGACAGAGGATATTCCCGCATCTTCGGAAATAAAGAGCGGTGGAGCGGCTTATTCTCTCAGAACAAGCGATATGGCTGATATGGAAACTCTTTCAGCAGCTCTCAGTGAGGCAAGAGCTGAGGGTGCCAGCGCCGTAATAATCCCTATGAAGACCGAGGGCGGCTTATTCTGGTATGCCACAGATATACCCTTCGCCAAAACCGCAATAGACGGCGAAGACCCCATAAAATCGCAGCTTACCGCAAAGCAGATATCCGACGCTGCAAGGTCGGAGGGACTCAGACCCGTTGCATATGTAAGCGTGCTTACCGACAACAACCGTTACGGAGATTACCGTGACGGCTCATACAGGAGCCTTGATGATTCCACATGGCTCGATACCTCTCCCGATAAGGGCGGCAAGCCATGGATATCCCCCTTTGATGAGGTGGCTCAGCAGTATCTCTGCGATACCATGACGGAGCTTGGCGAGGCAGGATTTTCCGAGATAATCGCCGATGATTTTACATTCCCCGAGTTCCGTTCCTCGGATATTGAGCTTTTGGGCGAGCAGGTTTCGCCCTACAGCGACAGATATCATGCCCTAACTGCCCTTGCTTCCATGATGACCGAGGCGGGAAATAATGCAGGTGCAAGGGTAATGCTTAGGATAACCGCAAATTCCGTGATAAAGGGCTACAGCGAGCTTTTCCATCCCGAGGAGCTTGCAGGCTGCACAATACTCATAGATTATTCCGAGGATAACATCAGCCGCACCATGATTTCCGCAGGGGAGGAGGTCATTCTCGATGACCTGGAAATGCCCGAGAAGGTCAGAGCTGTTTTTTCAGAGGTAATATCCCGCTGCGGTGACATTCCTACATATCCCATGCTTGACAGAGGTTCCATGGAGGCAGATGATTTCAGCGGGGCAGTTTCGGCACTTACCGCTGTAGGTTACGAAGAATATTATATTTATTAAGGATAGGAAATGGATATTAATTATACGGAAAAGGTCCGTGAGATATTCTCACGGAGAGAAGCGCCGCCTCTGTGCTGTGTACATAGCTACGGCTGCCAGCAGAATGTGAATGACGGCGAGCGGCTCACGGGAATGCTCTGCTCAATGGGCTGCGGAGTTACCGATGATATGACCTGTGCAGACGTGATAATCCTCAACACCTGCGCTGTCAGAGAAAATGCGGAGCTGAAGGTTTATGGCAATATCGGAGAGCTGAAGCGCCTGAAGGAGCAGAAGCCCCATATGGTAATAGGCGTATGCGGCTGTATGGCTCAGGAGGAGAAGACCGCTGAGAAGATAAAAAAGTCCTATCGCCATGTTGATATGGTCTTTGGCACCTTTGCAACGGCAGAGCTGCCCAGGCTTTTGTATGAGGTGCTGACGGAAAGAAAATTTGTTGCAGATACTGCCGAGCGGGAGAATGAATGTCCCGAGGGTCTGCCCATGGTGAGAAGCTGCAGCTATAAGGCGGGCGTTGCAGTCATGTACGGCTGCAACAATTTCTGCTCATACTGCATCGTGCCCTATGTTAAGGGACGTGAACGCAGCAGAAAACCCGAAAATATCATTGAAGAGGTCAAGGAGCTTGTAAATAACGGCTGTAGAGAGATAATGCTCTTGGGACAGAATGTGAATTCCTACGGAAAGGGTCTTGATGAAAAGATCAATTTCCCCGAGCTTCTCAGAAGAATTGACAGCATTGACGGGGATTTCAGGATAAGATTTATGTCCCCCCATCCTAAGGACGCTACAAAGGAGCTTTTTGATGTAATGGCGGAGAGCAAAAAGATATGCCGCACCATACATCTGCCTTTGCAGTCGGGAAGCGACAGGATACTCAGGGAAATGAACAGGCAGTATACCGCCGAAAAATACATGGATATTGTGAGCTACGCAAGAAAAAAGATGCCGGGGCTTTCAATAACCACGGATATTATAGTGGGCTTTCCCAATGAAACATACGAGGATTTCACCTGCACCCTTGATATAATGAGAGCGGTGAAATACGATAACATTTTCTCCTTCATATATTCTCCCAGAACGGGTACAAAGGCAGCGGAAATAGCAGACATGACCCCCGCCGAGGATAAATCAAGGTGGTTCAGGGAGCTGCTGGCAGTCCAGCGTGAGATATCTGACGAGCATTATAAGCGGTTTATGGGCAGAGAGCTGACGGTGCTTTTTGACAGCGTTTATAAGGAGGAGTTCATCAGCGGAAAGAGCGACGAATTCATCATCACTCTTGTAAAGGGTGACCCCTCCCTTATCGGCTCAATGAGAAAGGTCAGGGTAACAAAAACTCATAACTGGGCAGTTGAGGGCGAAATTATAGGATAATACCACGGAAAAGTTTGAAAAAATGCTTGACAAACGTGATTTTGTGTGGTATAATATTTCTTGCCGCATGGAAAGGGCTCTTTTAAGTGCATGATATGCACGCCCGGGACAGCGAGTTTTTATGAAAAGGCAGGTGCCGTAAATGTACGCTATTATCGAAACAGGCGGAAAGCAGTATCAGGTCAAGGAGGGCGACGAGATCTTTATCGAGAAGCTCGCAGCTAACGCTGATGACACAGTAACCTTCGACAAGGTTATCGCAGTTAACAACGACAGCGCTCTTACAGTAGGTGCTCCCTACGTTGCAGGCGCATCCGTTGAAGCAAAGGTAATTAAGAACGGTAAGTCCAAGAAGATCACTGTTTTCACCTACAAGGCAAAGAAGGGCTCTTCTCACAGAAAGCAGGGTCACAGACAGCCTTACACCAAGGTTAGAATTGACGCCATCAAGGCATGATAAAGGCTGTTTTTTACAAGGATAACGGTCGTTTATCGGGCTTTTCGGTTTCAGGTCATGCAGGATACGGAACAAGGGGCAATGATGTTGCCTGTGCGTCGGTATCATCTGCAGCACAGCTTGTCTGCAACACTGTCACGGAGTATTTCGGGGACAGCGCTGAGATAAACGTGCTTGAAAATCTGCTTGAAATGAAGCTGGACAGCAGCTGCAGCGAGGCTTCGGTAAAGCTTCTGGGATCGTTCTGTGAACATCTGGGTTTTATTGGCGAGGAATTCCCCGGTGCAGTTAAGATCTCGTTTTGCGGAGAGTGATCCGCAGCGGGACAACCCTCATAATAATAAGAAGGAGGATACAATCATGATCAGAATTTCCATGCAGTTTTTTGCTCATAAAAAAGGTATGGGTTCCACTAAGAACGGACGTGACAGTGAGTCCAAAAGACTCGGTGTTAAGAGAGCTGACGGTCAGTTCGTAACTGCCGGCAACATCATTGTTCGTCAGAGAGGCACACATATTCATCCCGGTGCAGGCGTTGGAATCGGTTCCGACGACACTATCTTTGCTGTAATTGACGGCAAGGTAAAATTTGAGCGTGTAGGTAAGGACCGCAAGAAGGTCAGCGTTTACGCAGCTGAATAAGTTTAATGCACATAGAAAGCCGTTTTCACAGTAGCTCTGGGAAAACGGCTTTTTTTATAAAGGAGAATGAAAGTGAAGCTTCCTAAAATAACATATAATTCCCCGGTGATACTTTCCTTTACCCTTGCGGCGCTTGCTGCCACCATTGCAGGGCTTGTCACAGGGGGAGGGGCGTCAATGCTGCTTTTTTCGGTGTACAGAGCGCCTCTTACAGACCCGCTTTTTTATCTGAGGCTGTTTACACACATACTGGGTCATGCAGACCTTTCCCATTTCCTCGGCAATTTCACCATAATCCTGCTTGTGGGACCCATGCTGGAGGAAAAATACGGCGCAAAGCGGCTGCTGATGATGATAGCCTTCACAGCCCTTGCAACGGGACTCATTAACGTGATATTTTTCCCGGGAACAGCCCTTCTCGGTGCCAGCGGAATTGTGTTCATGATGATACTTCTCAGCTCCTTTGCAAATTCGGGAAGCGGAGAGATACCTCTTACACTCATTTTTGTTGCAGTGCTTTATCTCGGAACTGAAATAATAAACGGTATCTTTGCTCAGGACAATATCTCCCAGATGGCGCACATTATCGGCGGAGCCTGCGGCTGCTGCTTCGGCTGGATCATCGGCAAAAGAAAATGAACGCCTTAAATCATTTCAATACCTCATTAGCCGCCTTGTTGTTTAATTCAGCAAGGCGGCTTAATTTATGCCTATGTACCGAAATTATAAAGTCAATGTTTATTTTTCCTTTCACGGCATATCATAAATAAAAAACGAAAGGAAAATAAAATATGGA
>CAMAIG010000081.1 GCA_945835085.1 uncultured Ruminococcus sp.
GTCTGCTCCGCTATTATGGGGATATTGTAGGTACCCAGCACCTTCTTTACCGCTTCAACATTTCTTGCGCCGATATTGAACACTGCCGATGTTGAGCTGAACATCTGGGCGCCCCCTGCGATCTTGGCTGTAAGACGATATTTCTTTGCTCCCTCCGAACACATTTTCTGAATCAGCTCGGTTATTCCCGTATCCGCATACCTTCTCATATTATCTGAGGAATTGGGTGCTTCCTCGCTCCAGGGAAGCATTATATGTGCAAGTCCCGCAAGCTTTATCTCTGCATCGTAAAGGCATATTCCCACACATGAGCCAAGTGCATATGTTACTACTGTATCGGGATCCTTTGCCGTATTAAGATCCGCTATTCCAACATTTACCATTTTTTATTATGACCTCCGTCATGACCCGACAGCAGGTTTTTCTGCCGGGCCACAGATTTCATATTAAATATTTATTTCGCAATGGGATCATTATCAGATCTCTACGCCAAGTCTTGTAAACAGCGTTTCAAGGCTTGACAGCTCAGGAACAAGTATCATATTGCTCTTGACCTTACTTGCACTTCCTGCCTCTCCTCCGAATATGAAATTATCATCAATGAAAAGCACCTTGCTGCCTATCTGTGCAAATTCTACAGCCGGCACGGAAAGTATCGCTCCTGCCATATCTACGCTTATGGTGGGCACGGAAATGTCTATCATAAGTCCCGTAAGTGAGGATATTGCATTTACATAGGAGCCTGACAGGATATTGCCGATCTCATGGATAAAGGACATTTCCATTTCTCCAAGCTCCGAAAAATCCTCGATGCCCTTGCCGAAAACTGCCTGCAGCATGGAGCTTGCAAAGCCCTTCTGGAGAATATAGAGCATCATTCCCTGGATATCGCCCTTTAAGCCCACAAGCATTCCAAGCACGATATTCTCGGGGCCTCCCATGTATTCTACGGTTTCGTCAATATCAAGAAGCTTTACTGTGGGCACAGAGATATCTATTTCTGTGCTGAGCATCTGGGAAAGTGCGCTGGCTGCATTTCCCTGCCCGATATTTCCTATTTCACGAAGCACATCCATGTGCATTGCGTTGAGATCGTCCATTTGCCTGAGTGCCATTTTTATTTCTCCTTACTATCTAAGATTATTTACAAGCTCGTTCAGATTATCATGGAGCTTCACCATGTTGATATTGAGCTGGAAGGCACGCTGATATTCGATCACCTTCGACATCTCATTTGCCACATCTGTTCCCGATGCTTCAAGATATCCCTGCTTTTTGGTGACGGTATCGTCAACAAACGCTTCTCCGCTGGAGCCTGTGGGGATAAGATAGTTATCTCCGAACTGGTCAAGACCATAGGGATTGGGGAAACGATAGGTGCCTATCTGCTCCGAAAGAGCGGCAAAATCTACATTCTCGTCCTCGGTGAAGGGTATTGTTATGCGGTTGCCCTCGTAATCAAGGACAAAGCTTCCCTTGCTGTCGCACAGCGTCCAGCTGCCGTTTCCGTCGATATCGGTCATATAAAAGGCGCCGTCCTTAGTATATGCTGTATTGCCCGAGGGGGTTTCAACGGCGAAAAAGCCTTCGTCAAGGGCTGCAAAGTCAAACATTCTTTCAGTATGACGGAGTGTTGACTGCTCAAACATATAGTCGGTCTTGTCTATTTTTATTCCGTGTCCCGTCTGGACCTCTTCGATATTATTATTCCGCTTGGTATATATCAGATCGGCAAAGGACGGTCTTGCCGCCTTAAAGCCGTATGTATTCACGTTTGCAAGGTTGTTTGCCGTGATGTCAAGCCCTGTCTGATAGGCGATCACTCCCGATGCTGCGGTGAAAAATCCTATTCTTCCCATACGAAGGACTCCTTTCTTTATGGCTTAGCTTTTTCAGTCATCATATTCTCATAAGGTTATTTGCGGCGATCTGATTTACGGCGTTTATTATCTGCAGCGCCTGGGAATTTGCTCTGAAAAGGGAATTTGCGTCCATTGCCTTTGTCATTTCGTCGGCTACGTCTACGTTTGAACGCTCGTACCAGCCCTGTCTTATGCGGTAGATATTCTCGTCGGGTGCATTGCCCCAGCCAAGGTCCTCATAGGGTCTGAACAGATTTGTATCTATCCTTTCCACGTCGGATGTATCTTCCACAAAGGTAAGCGCAAGCTGTATCTGCCTGCCGTCATCAACGGTGATAAGTCCCTGCTCATTAACGGAAAATTCCGATGTGGCAAGGTAGATGGGATCCCCGTTGTCATCTATTACTCTGCCTGCAGAGCCAAGGGCAAGGTAGCCGTCGTTATCTATATTGAACTGACCGTTTCGGGTGAGAAGCACCTCTCCCGTTGTTCTCTTCTCTATATTAAAATAGACAGATCCCATTACTGCCAGGTCAAGGGGGGAGCCTGTCTGCTCATAGGTGCCGTCCTCAAGGGAGGTAAAGGTCTGCTCAAGGGTGCGGTATCTTATGGTTCCCGTTTCGCTGCGCTGACCGTTTTTCAGCAAAAGCAGCTCGTCCTCGAAGGTCGTTGGCAATGCGGTGTCAAACTTATAGCCTGCGGTCTTGGTATTGGACAGGTTATTGGTGATAACGTTCAGTATTCTTTCCTCGTTTATCATTCCGTTGACGGAGGTATAATATCCTCTCAGCATACTTTTTCAGCTCCTTTTATCAGCTTTGCAGGTATTCTGCAAGCTCATCTCTCAGCTTTTCCACTGCTTTTGAATGTATCTGGCACACTCTCGACTCGGACAGCCCAAGCACCTGCGCTATCTCCGAATATTTAAGCTTTTCGTAATAATACAGGGTTATGACTGTTCGTTCCTTTTCTTTGAGCTTCTTTATCCCCTGGGCAAGACAGGTCTTTCGCTCTTCAAGCATCAGCCTTTTCTCTGCCTCATAGAACTCGCTGTCGTTTTCTCCCGAAAGCTCTATTCCGCTGTACACAAGCTCCTCAAAGGACAAGGTCTGTGCGGCTGCGGATTTTGCGGCGCTGCTTTCAAGCTTTTCCACGGAGATGCCCATATAGCCTGCAAGCTCCTCACGGGTAGGCTCACGGTCAAGCTCGGTACAAAGTATGGTGAACGCCTTGTCATATTCCTTTGCAAAGCGCCTTACTCCTCGGGGAATTATATCCATGCGGCGGATATAGTCTATTATTGCTCCTCTTACCTTTATGGAGGCATAGGTATCGAATTTTACGCCTTTTCCCGGATCAAAGCTGTCCACTGCGTTCATCAGTGCCATTACCGCTTCTCCCGAAACGTCGTCGTCATCTGTATAGCGCCTGAACATATTCCTTGTGGACATTACGGCATAGCGGACAATATGCATACTTCGCATCACAAGCTCATTACGAAGTTCCTTGTCCTTATTCTGCCTGTATTTTTCAAAAAGCTCCGATATTTCGGCGGTGCCTGCTGCATACATTTTATCGCCACCGTTCTTTGTTGTCGTTTATTTTCTCTTTCTTATCAGATGCTCACATTTCCTACTGCCTGTATCTGGACGGAGTTATCTATCTCATTGAAGGAAAGCACTGTCATTCCCGGAATGAACTGATCCACAAGCTTCTTGAAATATATCCGCACAATGGGCGATGTAAGCACTATGGGGGACGGCACTACGTCCTTTATCTTTTCTATCTGTGCATTGAGAGAGCCTATCAGCGCCTGTATGGACTGTGGGTCCATTGCAAGGTAGCTTCCCTGCTCCGATTTCTTTACGGACGCCACTATCTTGTTCTCGGTTTCCGTATCGAGGGTTATTACTCTTATCTGACCGCCGTCGGAAAAGCGCCTTGTGATGGTTCGTTTCAGCGCCTGGCGGACATACTCGTTTATGATGTCAAGATCCTTCATATTATGCTGGTTGTCTGCAAGGGTTTCAAGTATGGTCGAAAGATCTCTTATAGGCACATTTTCCTTCAGAAGCAGGCAAAGCTCCTTCTGCAGGAATGCAATGGGCACTACACTCGGAACGATATCCTCTACTATGGAGGGGTTCGTTTCCTTCAGCTTATCAAGCATGGTCTTTACGTCCTGCCTGTTAAGAAGCTCATAGGCGTGAACCTTTATTACCTCGGACAGGTGGGTTATCATTACCGATGTGGGGTCGATAAGGGTATAGCCCGCTATCTCCGCTTTCAGCTTGTTTTCCTCGCTTATCCACTTGGCGGGGATATTGAAGGCAGGCTCGATGGTATCTATTCCATCCACCTCTCGGGTCACGTTTCCGTTATCGAGGGCAAGGTAATGGTCCATGAGTATCTCACCGTCCGCAACGGTTTCGCCCTTTATCTTGATTATATATTTATTGGGGTTTATATGCTGGTTATCACGCATTCGTATGGACGGGAAAACCATTCCCATATCCATTGCGAACTGCTTTCTGAATATTACCACTCGCTCGATAAAGGTTCCACCTGAGGCTTCGTCTGCAAGGGGTATCAGCGAATAGCCGAATTCCATTTCGATAGGCTCCACATTGAGAAGCTTATAGACATTGTCGATATCCTTGTAATACTCCATTTCGGAAATGGCGTCCTGATTTTCCTCCATTTCCCTTACGTTCTCGTCGTGGGCTGCCTCGGCTGCTGCAGTTTTCATGGAACGGCCGAGCCCTATTCCAAGGGCTATGAGTGCAGCACCCAGTATGAACAGGGTAAGGGTCGGAAAGCCCGGGATAAGTCCCATTACAAACATTACGCCGCCTGCTATCATCGGCACCCGGGGCTGGGACGTGAACTGAGAAAGGACATCCGTATTAAGGGATTCCTCGGAGGCTGCTCGGGTTACTATCATACCCATTGCCACGGATATGAGGAGGGAGGGTATCTGTGAGCAGAGTCCGTCCCCTACTGTGGCTATGGAATATGTGGTGAGGACAGTGGTGAAATCCATGCCCTCAAAGGCAAGTCCCATTATAGCTCCCCCAAGGAGGTTTACTATTGCGGCGACTATGGAGAAGGTCGCATCTCCCTTTACAAACTTTGCGGCACCGTCCATTGCACCGAAAAAGTCCGATTCACGCTGTATCTTCTCTCGTCTGCGGCTGGCTTCCTTATCGTCGATTGCTCCCTGATTAAGGTCTGCATCTATGGACATCTGCTTTCCGGGCATTGCATCAAGGGTGAAGCGGGCTGTTACCTCTGCTACTCGCTCCGCTCCCTTTGTGATGACTACCATCTGCACCACGGTTATTAGCACGAATACTATAAATCCTACGACTGCGTTTCCGCCCATTACGAAGGTGCCGAATGCCTGCACTATCTGCCCTGCATAGCCCTTGTTCTGGAGTATGGAACGGGTGGAGGATATATTCAGTCCCAGTCGGAATACTGTTGTTATGAGCAGAAGCGACGGGAATATGGAAAATTCAAGGGATTCCTTTATGTAAATAGTCGTTATCAGTATATACACCGACAGCGCTATATTTATGGCAAACATCAGGTCAAGAAGCCATGTGGGAAGCGGTATTACTATCAGGAAGATTGCGAGAACGACAAATACCGTCACGAAGTTCTTGCTGAGTACATTTTTCAGGAAATTCACTTAGGTCTTGTCACCTCGTTAATATCAGTAGTTATACGGACCGCCTCTTCCTCCCCTTCTCGGGGGCGGTTCATTCTTCCCCGAAAGAGGTATGGGCTTGTTTTTCAGATTATATACGAACCAAAGCACGTCTGCCACGCCCTGATAATACTCGGCGGGGATTTCAGCGCCTATTTCCACGTTGTCGAAAAGCGCTCTTGCAAGGGGCTTGTTTTCCACTGAGGGAACATCTGCTTCCGCTCCCGCATCTACTATGCGGAGGGCTACCATATCCTTTCCCTTTGCTACTATCACAGGTGCCGAATGATGTGCGGGATCGTATTTTACCGCAACCGCAAAATGTGTAGGGTTACGGATTATGACATCGGCAGAGGGCACCTCCTGCATCATTCGCTGATTTGCCATCTGCTGCTGTATCGCACGGCGCTTGCTCTTGATCTTCGGGTCGCCTTCCATCTGCTTGTATTCGTCCTTGACCTCCTGCTTGGTCATTTTGAGGTCGTTCTCATACTGATAGCGCTGGAACATGAAGTCCACCACTGCTACGGCGACGAACACTCCGCCTATGGTCATTACTATGGAAAAGGCTGACTGTGCTATATAAAGCACTCCCGATTTCGGCTCTAAATACATGAGCCTTGATATCTCCGTCAGTCTTTTTGAGATCTGGCTGTATACCACTGCTGCAAGAATTATCATCTTCAGCAGATTTTTTGCAAGCTCGAACACTCCTTTTATGGAGAACATCTTTTTTATCCCGTTTATGGGATTGAGCTTATCTATCTTGAATTTAAGGTTTTCAAAGGATATAAGAAACTGCGTTTGTATCCCGTTTGACAGGATAGCTATTACAAAGGACACTGCCATTATTATTCCCGAGGCGATGAGAAAGGTCTTGCCCGAATCGAGGATAAGCCCTCTGATAAAGCTTTCTCTTGCCATTCCAAGGGAGCCTTCCATTCCGCTTCCCGCATTCTCCACATATTTTGTCATAAACTGCGAGATGCTTGTATATATGAGCGGGGCTGTTACTCTCAGCACCAGAAAGGTCATAAACAAGGAGCACACTACGGATATATCCTGGCTTTTCAGGACATTTCCCTTTTCTCGGGCATCCTTTCGCTTTTTGGCAGTGGCGGTTTCGGTTTTTTCCTCGCCGTTTTCGTTTTCAGCCATTTTAACCACCAACCTTTATACGGCGACTGAAATGCATTGGTTATTTGAATATCAGCGGCAGCACCTCTTTGCAG
>CAMAIG010000082.1 GCA_945835085.1 uncultured Ruminococcus sp.
CGAAAAAATAAATGAAAAGACGCAGGCAACGTATTTCTCCTTCGAAGACGCGGGTACGGGTGAAGAAGTACCCACTCTTATGAAAAACAACAAGGTGGTCAGACAGTTTGAGTTCGTTACCAACATGTATTCGCCGCCTGCGTATAAGGAATACGACCCCAACGCTTTCGTAAGTATTTTCTTTTCGATATTCTTCGGGTTTATTATGGCGGATATCGGGTACGGAATACTGTTGGCTCTCGGCGGATTGTTCCTCGCAAGTCGCAAAAAACGCGACACGGGTATGCGCAGACTGATGTATATCATCGGTATCGGCGGTCTATTTACCATTCTTTTCGGAATAATGTTCGGAGATCTCGGACAGGGCTTTCTCCTTATAATCCTCGGCATCGTGCTGTGGAAATGGAAGAAGATGACTCTGGGACGCATCATGAAGCGGCTGGGAGTTTCGTCCATGATATTCGGAACGCTTTACGGCAGCGTGTTCGGCTACGAGGAGCTGCTGGATCCCGTTTATGAATCCATGGGCATCACATTCCTGCCCTTCAAGGCGATACACAGCATTAATACCGTGCTTTATGCCGCCATAGGCATAGGAATTGCGATAATCATCATATCCGTGCTTGTGAATATTTTCATGGGTTTAAAGGATAAGGATTATACCCGAGCGCTTTTCTCAAATAACGGAGTGGCAGGTCTGGTGTTCTATGTTTCACTGCTCATGCTGCTGCTGGGCGGAGTGCTGGGACTGAATGTGGGCGGCTCTGTTTATGTGATATGCCTCATAGTTCTCCCGCTTGTGATAATGTTTCTCAGCGAGCCTCTTGGTGAGCTTTGCAGGGGCAAGGGATTTCATATCCACGGCAGCCTGGGAGATTTTGCGGCGGCAAGCTTCTTTGAATGCTTTGAGTATCTGCTGGGATATGCTACAAACACACTGTCCTTTGTAAGAGTGGGAGGATTTGTTCTGAGCCATGCGGGAATGATGTCCGTTGTGCTTTCCCTTGCGGAGATGTCGGGCAATCTTTCGCCTGTGGTAATGGTTTTGGGAAACCTGTTTGTTATGTGCCTTGAAGGACTTCTCGTGGGCATTCAGGTGCTGAGGCTTGAATTCTATGAGATGTTTTCCAGATACTACAAGGGCGGCGGAAAAGCCTTCACCCCTGTTACTATCAATTATGATGAGATGATCGAATAAATTTTTTATAAAACGGAGGAAATCAAAATGTATATCTTTTTACTTCCCGCAGCTATCGTTGCGCTTCTCGCACTTCCCGTAATTTCCAGGATCAAGAACTTTACCGACGGAACAAAATGCAGAAATGCCATCATCGGAAATCTCTGCACTTTCTTCGGCATAATGCTTCTGGCAGTTATACTTCCCATGGGCGGATTCGTATCTGCCGAGGTAGTTGAGGAAACAGCAGGAGTAATAAGCTCCGCAGGCATGGGATATCTTGCGGCAGCGCTTGCAGTTGGACTTGGTTCCATCGGCTGCGGCATCGCCGTTGCAAATGCAGCTCCCGCAGCTATCGGTGCAGTTGCAGAGGAGCCTTCCTGCTTCGGTAAGGCAATGATCTTCGTTGCACTTGGCGAGGGCGTTGCGCTTTATGGCTTCCTTATCGCATTTCTTATAATTCAGGCAGTGGGCTGATACCGGAGAAGCAGCATGAAATTTTTTCTGATAAGCGATAACGTGGATACTATCACGGGAATGCGTCTTGCGGGTATCGAGGGCGTTCTTGCCCATACTGCCGAGGAAACGGAAAAGGTCCTGCTTGAAGCAATGGAGGACAGGGATATCGCTGTAATACTTATGACCGAAAAGCTTATATCTCTCATTGAGGATAAGGTTAATGAGCTGAAGCTCAGCCGTCCCTCCCCGATAATATCCGAGATACCCGACCGTCATGCCACAGTTGACGTGACAGCGTCCATATCACGTTATGTTCAGGACGCCATAGGCATCAGACTATGATACCGCAGTTAAAATAATGAGCCGAACAGAAGATCCATTTGCATAATATGACTTCAATACTAACGTTATCGAGCCACAAAACAAAGGGATCTCTGCTATCTCGCCAACGAGTTGGCTTCAGCGACACGCTGAGGCATCAGGCTATGATGCCCTACAGGGAAAAGAAAAATCATCACCGGAAGGAATGATATTTTGGATAATGAAAAGGAAAAGCTGGAACGCTTCATCAGTGCGGTAAATTCCTCTGCCGATAAGCAGGTGAAGGAGATACTTGACGACGCCCGCCGTGAGGAGGAGCGTATAATCACCACCGCCTCCGCCGCTGCCGAAGAAGCAAGACAGCGCTATCTTAACGATAATCTCAAAATGACCTCGGGCAAATATGTCAGAATGGTTTCTAAGGCAGAGCTTGATATGAAAAAGAAGGTGCTTCTTTGCCGTGAAGAGCTGACAAAGGAGCTTTTTGACAAGGTGACCGACAGGATAAGCCGTTTCAGAGCCACCGATGAATATGCTGAGCTTATTATAAAAATGCTTTCCGAGGAGAATGACCTTGACAGCGCTCAGGTGTTCCTTTCTCCCGAGGATATCTCCCTTGCAGATAAGATCATAAAGGGTCTTGGCAGGGATATCAGCATAAGCTCTGACGAAACCATTAAGCTTGGAGGATTTTACATTCTCCGAAGCGACAAGGGTACTATAAATGACAGGACCTTTGACTGCGCTATGAGAGAGCAGCACAGCCTGTTTGCGTCAAAAAATCTCACATTGGGACAGGAGGCGTAAAGGGTGAATACAGTATATTCCATAAACGGTCCTGTAGTTAAGGTCAAGGACACCTCCGATTTTTCCATGCTGGAAATGGTTTATGTGGGTTCAAAGCACCTTATCGGAGAGGTCATCGGAGTTAATTCCGAGGAAACTACCATTCAGGTCTATGAGGTCACCACGGGAATGCGTCCCGGCGAGCCTGTAACAGGCACAGGCGCTCCCGTATCGGCAGCTTTGGGACCCGGAATAATTTCAAACATCTTTGACGGTATCGAAAGACCACTTAAAAAAATAGAGGAGCTTAGCGGTGCTTATGTTTCCAAAGGCTCAAATGTTGACAGCCTTGACGGGGAAAAGAAATGGCAGGTAACTGTTAAGGTAAGTGCAGGGGATAAGCTCAGTTCCGGGGATATCTATGCCGTATGCCCCGAAACGCCCATTGTGGAGCATCGCTGCATGGTGCCTCCTTCAATGAGCGGCGAGGTCATTTTTGCAGCTCCCGACGGTGAGTACACCATTAACGATGTTGTCTGCAAAATAAAGTCAGCAGACGGAAATATCCATGAACTGACCCTCTGCCAGAAATGGCCAATAAAGCAGGCAAGACCCTTTAACAAGCGCCTTCCCATAGACCGTCCCCTTATAACGGGTCAGCGTGTTATCGACACTATCCTGCCTATCGCAAAGGGCGGTACTGCCGCTGTTCCCGGTGGCTTCGGCACGGGCAAGACCATGACCCAGCATCAGCTTGCAAAATGGTGTGACGCCGATATCATCGTATATATCGGCTGCGGCGAGCGTGGAAATGAAATGACTCAGGTGCTTGAGGAATTCTCGGGGCTTATCGACCCGAAAACAAACCGTCCCCTTACCGACAGAACAGTTCTTATCGCCAATACCTCCAATATGCCCGTTGCAGCCCGTGAGGCTTCCATATACACGGGTATAACCATTGCCGAGTATTACCGTGATATGGGCTATCATATTGCGATAATGGCAGACTCTACCTCCCGATGGGCAGAGGCTCTCCGTGAAATAAGCGGCCGTCTTGAGGAAATGCCTGCGGAAGAGGGATTTCCTGCATATCTGCCCTCACGCCTTGCGGAATTCTATGAGCGTGCAGGCTATGTTGAGAGTCTTAACGGAAAAGAGGGAAGCGTTACCATAATCGGTGCGGTTTCTCCTCAGGGTTCGGACTTTTCCGAGCCTGTTACACAGAATACAAAGAGATTTGTCCGCTGCTTCTGGGCGCTGGATAAGTCCCTTGCATACGCCCGTCATTATCCCGCTATCAACTGGAACAACAGCTATTCCGAATATACGGACGATCTGGGCGAATATTACTACAAGAACGTTGACAAGGATTTTCTCCTCTGCCGCCGCCGAATATCCTCCATGCTTATCGAGGAAAATAAGCTTATGGAGATAGTCAAGCTCATAGGTGCAGATGTCCTTCCCGACGATCAGAAGCTTATCATTGAGGCTGCCCGGGTTATCAGAGTAGGATTTCTCCAGCAGAATGCATATCATAAGGACGATACCTATGTGCCCCTGTCAAAGCAGTTCAAGATGATGCAGACGATACTGAAGCTCTATGACGAATGCCGCAGGGCAGTTGATAAGAGCGTCCCCCTTTCAAAAGTACTCTCCACGGGCATATTTGAAAAGGTTATAAAGATGAAATACGATATCCCCAATGACAAGCCCGAGCTGTTCCGTGACCTTGATGTGGAGATCGAGCAGACTGTAAGGAAAGTCGTAAGAAAATACGAAAGCGAGGCAAGATAATGGCTGTACAGTATCTTGGTCTGAAGGAAATAAACGGCCCTCTTATCGCCCTTGACAACGTTGCGGGCATTGCCTACGACGAGGTTGCCGAGATCACTCTTTCCGACGGCTCTGTGAGAACGGGAAGGGTGGTACAGATAGACGGCTCCCGTGCAGTGCTGCAGGTTTTTGAGGGAACGAGAGGACTTTCTCTCAAAAACACAAAGACTAAATTTGCGGGAAAACCTATGGAAATGGCTCTTTCCGAGGAGCTTCTGGGAAGAGTTCTGAGCGGTGCGGGAAAGCCTATCGACGGGCTTGGAGATATCTATGCGGAAAAATATGCGGATATAAACGGCAGACCTCTTAATCCCGTTTCCCGTTCATATCCGAGAAACTATATCAATACGGGCATTTCTTCCATCGACGCACTTACAACTCTTATCCGTGGGCAGAAGCTCCCCATTTTCTCGGGCTCGGGACTTTCTCACAATAAGCTTGCGGTACAGATTGTAAGGCAGGCAAAGATCGCTGAGGACAGCGGTCAGGAGTTTGCGGTGGTATTTGCCGCAATGGGCGTTAAGAACGACGTGGCGGATTATTTCAGAAAAAGCTTTGAGGAAAGCGGCGTTCTCCAGAAGGTAGTAATGTTCCTGAACCTCTCAAACGACCCTATCATCGAGAGAATTCTTACACCTAAATGCGCTCTTACCGCAGCGGAGTATCTTGCATTTGAAAAGAATATGCATATTCTTGTTATCCTTACGGATATGACAAGCTATGCGGAGGCTCTGAGAGAGTTTTCCTCTTCAAAGGGTGAGATACCCGGTAGAAAGGGCTATCCCGGATATCTTTATTCGGACCTTGCTTCTATTTATGAGAGAGCGGGAGTTATCGAAGGCTCGGAGGGCTCCGTTACGCAGATACCGATCCTTACCATGCCCAATGACGATATAACCCATCCTATCCCCGACCTTACGGGATATATCACCGAGGGACAGATAGTTCTTGACAGACGTCTTGACCAGAACGGAGTTTATCCGCCTGTTTCGGTGCTGCCAAGCCTTTCCCGACTTATGAAGGACGGCATCGGCGAGGGATATACCCGCTCCGATCATTCCGACTGTGCAAACCAGCTTTTTGCCGCATATGCAAAGGTGCAGGACGCACGTTCACTGGCTTCGGTAATCGGCGAGGACGAGCTTTCGCCTCTGGATAAATCCTATCTGCGCTTTGGCAGGCTCTTTGAGAAATATTTTCTTTCCCAGGGCTTTGATGAGAACCGCTCCATTGATGAAACTCTCGATCTGGGCTGGGCGCTTCTGTCATCACTGCCCCGTTCCGCACTGGACCGTGTGGACGACAAGCTGCTTGATATCAAGTACGATCCCGATAAGGCTGCGGCTTTTGAGGACTGATCTATTAGGAAAGGCGGTCGGATAAATGGCAGATCAGGTTTTTCCTACCAAGGGCAATCTTCTGAATGTGAAAAAATCCCTGCTTCTTGCAAAGGTCGGCTTTGACCTTCTTGACCGGAAGAGAAACGTGCTTATCCGTGAGCTTATGATGATGGTCGATGCGGCAAAAGCGCTGAGAAGCTCCATCACCGAAACGTACATGGACGCATATGCCGCACTCCAGAAGGCAAATATCACAATGGGACTTATCAGCCGTGTGGCGGAGAGTATGCCTGTTGAGGATTCCGTGAACGTGACATACAGAAGCGTAATGGGCTGCGAACTACCGAAGGTAACTCTTGAAAATTCCACAAATGCGCTTATCTACGGCTTTGAGAATACCGACGGCAATGTTGATGTGGCATATATATCCTTTAACCGTGTAAAGCAGATGACTGCCATGCTTGCGGAGGTGGACAACAGCGTTTTCAGGCTGGCAAGCGCCATTAAAAAGACTCAGACAAGAGCCAATGCGCTGAAAAATATCGTTATCCCCAGATACGAGGAAACGGTAAAGTTCATCGAAAACAGCCTTGAAGAAAAGGAACGTGAGGAATTTTCACGTCAGAAGGTCATCAAAGCACAGAAGGAACGGAAAAAATACAAGGGCACCGCTGCTGCGTCGGAGGTGTTTGAGGTCCCCGATGTATCTCGGTTTATGAAATAGTTTAAGGCACACAGCAGTTTATATTGCTGTGTAAGCGTATATATTGAAGCAAAATTTTGCGCTGACTTTTGTTCGGCACAAAATTTGGTTTCATTTTTTTTGAAAAAAATTCCGAAAAACTCTTGACTAAGGGGAAAATGTGTGGTATAACTGT
>CAMAIG010000083.1 GCA_945835085.1 uncultured Ruminococcus sp.
TTGCAAAATATTCCAACGAGGTGGCTGCGGCGACACGCCGCTAAATCGGAATTTGGAGAAGAAGTATTATGAAAAATTATACTCAGGTTTATGTAAAAAACAGTTTTGAAGCCGCAAAAATGTACTGCAAAGCTTTTGGAGCAGAGATCACACGTGAGTTTATAAATGAGCAAAATTCTGCTTATGACCACTGCGAATTGTCTGTGAATGGTGAAGGCTTTTTAGCGTTAGCCGAAGCTTCAAATCCTTGTGATATAAATATAGTTCACAAGTACAAATGGGAAACTATGACATTTAATGTTTTTGAGATGGGGACTGAAGAAGCAGTTAATAATGCATTTCGTGTTTTAAGCGATGGTGGAGTGATTATTGAGCCTATTCACGAACTGCCGTGGAGCAAATGCTGTGCGACAGTAATTGATAAATTTGGTGTGTGTTGGTGGATCTCAATCTGATATATTCCAATTTATCGCACCGCTGCAAAACCTACCGACGCGGGTACAAATTAACTTTACTGCACAAATCAACAGCGCGACCTCGCCGCGGGGCGCTCCCCGCAAATTCCAATTTATCGCACTGATGCAAAATCTACTGACGCGGGTACAGATTAACTTTACTGCACAAACCAACAGCGCGACCTCGCCGCGGGGCGCACCCCGCAACAGGGACAAAAAACGCCTTTCAGTCCACACCGACGGGGCATGGACCGAAAGGCAAAATAAAGCTCTTGTATTTATCGGGCTCAGGCGTCAACAGGCTTGAAATCCGATGCGGGATGCTTGCACCATGGGCAGATAAAGTCGGCAGGAAGCTCCTCACCCTCATATACAAATCCGCATACAGTGCAGATAAAGCCCTTGGAAACAGGCTTTGCGGGTGCCTGGGTCTTGATGTTCTTATGGTAATATGCATATGTTACGGAAGGATCGTCCGCAAGCACTGTGCAGTCTGCCACCTCGGCAATAAAAAGAGTGTGAGTGCCGAGATCCATTGCAGATACCACCTTTGCGGAAATGACTGCATTGGTTTCCTCCGCAAGATAGATTATGCCGTTATCCGCTCTGGAGAAGGAGATGCTTTCGGTCTTGTCCTCGTTTTTGCCGCTTCTGAAGCCCCAGTCCTTATATGTCTGAAATTTCGATTTTTCGCTCAGCACAGAAACATTGAAGCGGGCTGTTCCCATTATCATATCATGGGTGAGATTCTGCTTGTTAACAGCCACAGCTATCCTTGTAGGATCGGAAGTGACCTGTATAACGGTATTTACGATGCAGCCGTTATCCCTGCCGTCCTCTCGTGCAGTGAGAACAAATAAACCGTAGGTAAGCTTGTTTAATGCCTTCTTATCCATAGAATACACACATCCTTTTTTTAATATGGTAACGCCGATAGTCAGCAAATGACAATCATGCATTATAGTATATATCGGCAGGAGGATTTAAAACTTTAGCTTTTTCAAAAAATTTTTTTATGAAATGGAGAAACGCTTATGAAACGAAAGTTAAAACAGGTCATGGCAGCAATGCTCTGCTGCATTTTGTGCGGCTGCTCGGCTGCACAGAACAATACGAAGGCTGAAATAACCGCCGCCGCCGAAAAAATGCCCCTGTTGTCAATAGTCACCGCCGACGGAAAAACGGATTTTGCCGAAAAGCCCGTTTCGGAGCTTGTGTCGAGTCAGATAGCCACCTGGACTCCCGGCTATGTCATGCCCCCCGCCCCATATTATGAGGACTGCCGCATAACTCTTTCGGACGGCAGCGGAACCGTGCTTGTTGACTCCGCCGAAGCACAGGTAAAGGTCAGAGGAAACTGGACCACGAACTATGAAAAGAAGCCCCTTCGCATTAAATTCACCGAGCAGCAAAGCCTTCTTGGGCTAAACGGCGGAGCGTCATTCAAAAACTGGGTCCTCCTTGCGGAATACAAGGACGCTTCCATGCTCCGAAATAAAACCGCTCTGGAGATATCAAGGGAGATAATGGGGCAGGACGGGCTTTATGCCTCCGATGCGGCGTTTGTGGAGGTGAACATCAACGAAAAATACTGGGGCGTTTATCTTCTTGCGGAGCTTCAGCAGATAAACGAGAACAGAATGGATATCACCGAAGCACAGAAGGACTACAAGGGCACGGACATAGGCTATCTGCTGGAATTTGACGGGAACTTTTACAATGAAGAGCCGCTGCAGCAGTTCTATGTGGATTACCACGACAATGCAGCCCTCAAGCCCTATGACGGAAACGACGGCAGCGGAAAAACTATCAGATGCCTGCCTCTTATGAAGTCAGAACGCAAGAAGGAAGTGGGCTTTACCATAAAGAGCGATATCTATTCACAGGAGCAGCATGATTTTATTGCGTCCTATGTCAACAACGTTTACCGCATAATGTACGAAGCCGCTTACAATGACAAGGCATATGTGTTTAACGGCGATTATTCGGAAATTTCCGAAACCACGGAAATTTCCCCGAAGGAAGCGGTTGAGAAGGTGGTAAATGTCCGTTCACTGGCGGATATGTACATAATAAGCGAGCTTACCTGTGACGCAGATCTTTACTGGTCAAGCTTTTTCATGACAGCGGATTTCGGCGAGGGAGGCGACCGAAAGCTCACCTTCCAGGCACCCTGGGATTTTGACTCAGCCCTGGGAAATAAGTCCCGCTGCCCCGACGGCAAGGGCTATTACGCAGCAAATATTATCCCCGACGTAAACTCAAACGAATATGAAACCATAAACCCCTGGCTTGCGGTGCTGAGTTATGAGGACTGGTATTGTGATATCATCAGGGAAAAGTGGACGCAGCTTTATGACAGCGGCGTTTTTGAAAAAGCCTGTCAGACCATATCGGCGGATAAGTCCCGCTACAGTGAAGCCTTTGCAAGAAACATTGAAAAATGGGGCATGACCACCAAAAACAGCGAAGTTAACGGTGAGCTTTCGGAAGAAGCAAAAAGCTGCTCCACACAAGCCGAAGCAGCAGATTTCCTTGAAAAATGGCTCAGAAGCCGAGTGGAATTCATGAACAGCTGCTGGCACAGCTGATAAAAAACCGTCATCTCTCGAATTTTTTTCGGCAGATGGCGGTTTTCATATTATAATGCCTTTATCACTCCGCAGGCGATCTTTTTCCCCGCATTTCCCGAGGGCTGTGTGGTGAGATCGTCGGGCTTTTCATGGATAATCACGGTCCTGCCGATGATATCGTCAACGGAAAATCTGTCCGTTAGAAATGACATTATCCCATATTCCCCCGCTCCGGGTAAGGGCAGCAGATCTCCCGAATGATAGGGGTGATCGCAGTCCCCCTTATCAAAATGTGCCATTGCCTTTGCAAATGGGTCATTTTTATCTCCTTCGCAAGCTCCTCCCTCGTGAATGTGAAATCCGAAAAAACGGCTCGTGCATGGTCTTTTTAAATGGGGAAGCCCTTTTATGCTTACACTGACCACAGTTCCCTTATCTGAGCGATAAAAATCCACAATGCCGCTGATACCCGGATATTCGGAGCTGCCCTTTATTACGGCAGAAGCGTCCGGTCTTGTCATATCATTCCCTCCCATAGATCTATATACGCTATAATATGACAGCACTTCGGGATATGTTCTGCGTATATCCCGCACAAAAGGGCATATACTGTCCGTGAGGTGATAATATGTCAAAAAAGGGAATGAAGCGCCCCGAGCTTCACCATGAGCCAAATAATACTGCACCCGTTCCCGAGATACAGGGCAGGGCAAAGCACAAAAATACCCGTGCAAACCCGATAATTTCGGGAACACAAGCACCTGCACTAAAAGTATATCATTCAAAGCCCCACTCTGCCGAGAAACCCATATCCTCGGTCTACAGCACCATTGACAACGACCTTGCAAGGGACAATCTTGAAAACGACATTACCGCTGCGGATCTGCAGGATATGTAGCTTATCTTAATGCAGGACTGTCCCCGTATAAGAATACTTTAACAGAATGACAAAAAGTGCAAAGCAGATTATTCTCCCCCTTTGCACTTTTTGTCATACAGCAATATATGCTTTGTCAGATAAACGTCCGTCCTTGCGGCACACAGATCATTTAAAGGTCTTGATATATACCCTTGACATTTCCCCGCCGACAGTTTTCATTTCGCATAAGAATTCGCAGCCGTACTTTTCATATAATCCCACATGGTCTGTGGAGATATATGCCCGGGTGAAATTTTCCTCTTCCGAAATTTCTGCTATCCTGTCAAGCAATCTGCCCACGCAGCGCTGCCCCCGTCTTGCGGGGAATGTATAGACAAAGCCTATCCAGGGTTTAAGCTCTGTGGGCTGTATTTCGTCCCGCTCCGACAAAGTGCAGAAGGAGATAAGCTCTGTTCCCTCCGTAAGCATCAGCACTCTTGCTTCACCTGCTATCTCCCGGAGCCTGTTTTCCTTTAAGAGCGTGTAAAGATATTTTCCCGCTCCCCAATCACTCTTTCCTATCTCCTCTAACCAGTATTCACGGTCAATGCAGTCAAAATAGTTCAATACCTTCATTTTCTCATATCCTTATTGCTTTTTGAAATTTTCCTCTCCGACTTATTTCTCAACTTGGCTAAGGATTGTTGCCATTATACCATTTCCTTTTTTCTTTGTCAATGACGATCCCCGCTCTTGACAACATGAGGACAATGGGTTATAATATATTAACGAACGTTAGCCATGGGAGCAAAAGCAATCAGCCCGCTCCCGGGAAAGGAATGACTTAAAATGAACAAGATATGTCCCGCAAAGCCAGAGGACACCAAAGAAATAGCAGCCCTTTACAGGACCTTTCTTTACGGTCCTGCCGACTGGAACGAATACTATCCCAATGAGGAAACCATTGAATTTGATTTATCACGAAACGCACTTTTTGTGATGAAAAACGACGAGGGAGAGATAATTGCGGCAATATCCATTGACGAGGATCCCGATGTAGACGCTCTCCCCTGCTGGAACAGTGAGCTTGCCCCTGCCGCCGAATTTTCACGGCTCTGCGTCCGAAAGGATATGCAAAACCAAGGCATAGCTAAGGAAATGATACGCTATCTGTTTGATATTTTCAGAAAAGAGGGCAAAAAGGGCGTTCACATTCTCGTGAAAACAGGTCACAAGGCTGCCCTTGCATCATATTCCGCACTGGGCTTCAAAAAGGTCGGGGAATGCAGGCTGTTTGACAAGGATTTTATCTGCATGGAAACAGCGCTTGTATGATTATATCTTCTTTAAGCTGCCGATAGTTTCGGCAATGTCCTTTTCAATAAGCGGGCGCATACTGTCCTTGTATTCCGAGAGATCGGCATTTTCTAATGCAGACAGCATCTTCTGGATATATTGCTCCATATCCTTCGGCTTCGGCAGGATAACATTGTCCCGCCGAAGCCGTTTTTTCATATTATGAGGCAATATCCTTTTTTATGTATTTGAGATAGCCTATTCCCGCACCTGCCAGTGCAAAGACCGCACCAATGGCAATAAGCTCCCCATCAAGGCTTGCTTCGGAAATAATATTGCTTGCCTCGGCATATGCATAGGGGGTAAAATAACGGAGCACCTCCGCCTTGTCACTGATGTTGCACACAAGGTTCATGAAATAAAGCGCCAGTGCAAGTCCCAGACCAACGCCAAGACTTCCCCGCCTGATGAATGCGGAAATGCCGAAGCATATGCAGGCGATCTCCAGCTGCATTATGAGATATGCTGTGTGCAGGAGAAGAAATTCCTTCATTTCAAGTTCCTCACCGATAGCAGCCGCAGAGCATAGGCTCACAGCCACTACTATCACATTAAGGAGAACGATCTGTGTCACAACGGATAAAAGCTTCTGAGTGATAACGAAAAAACGGCTTACGGGGTGGGTCAGCAGGAATTCCGCCGTGCGGTCCTTTTCTTCCTTTGAAAGCGCCGATATACCCACAAGCGCCGCAAAAAATCCCCCGCCTATGCCGATAACATTGCCGCATTCTATCCCGTAAAAGCCCATAAGCTCCCCGAAGCTCAGCTTGTCCATGCCGAAAGCGGCAGTAAATCCGCCCATATTTGCAAATACAGCGCTTACGCTGTCCATTTCGTTTTTCATTTCGGGGAAAAGCATTATGCAGATAAGCATCATAAATGCGATGGACGCTGTCCATATGCACAGCGACTTAATGGACTGCTTCAGCTCTTTTATGTATACGGTCATTATTCCTTACCGCCTTTCTCGTAATAGTGCATGAATATCTCCTCAAGCCGGGGCTCGGTGATGGTCATGTCATAGATGGGAAGGGAATTTGCAGCAGTGAGCAGCTCCTTGATGCTGCCGTTATAAAGGAAGGAAACACTGTCGCCGTTTATCTCCACAGATTTGGCAGAAAGCACTTCCGGCACTGCATTTACGCCATGAAGCACCACACGCTTTGCACTGGTTCTGGAAAGATTTGCCACGCTGTCCAGGGCAATTATCCTTCCCTCCTTGATTATCGCCGCACGGGAGCAGTTTTTCTGTATCTCGGAAAGAACGTGGGAGGAAAGGAAGATCGTCGCTCCCTCCTGATGCCGCTCCCTCAGGATATCAAAAAATTCCTTCTGCATCAGTGGGTCAAGACCGCTGGTAGGCTCGTCAAGAATGCAGAGCCTTGGCTTGTGCTGGAGAGCGCATACGATGGAAACCTTTTTCCTGTTGCCGAGAGATAGCTCCTCAACAAGCTTTTCCTTGTCAAGAGCAAGCCTTTCGCAAAGCCTGTCAGCCTCGGCGGAGCAATCCTTTCTTCGCATTTTTGCGGAGAATGAAAT
>CAMAIG010000084.1 GCA_945835085.1 uncultured Ruminococcus sp.
ATTACTTTCTCTTGGAAGCAACTGCTGCTGCGCCTGCTGCTACCATTACTACTGCTATTGCAGCTGCGGGAACGTTGCCTGTGGTTGCGGGAGCTGTGTTTGTATCAGCTGCAGGTGCCTCGGGCTCTGCTGCAGGAGCTTCAGTTGCTGCTTCCTCTGCAGGAGCTTCATCTGCTGCATCCTCTGCAGGTGCTTCATCTGCTGCATCCTCTGCAGGTGCTTCATCTGCTACATCCTCTGCAGGAGCTGCATCCTCTGCGGGTGCTTCGTCTGCTGCGGGTGCTTCTGCTGCTGCATCCTCTGCGGGTGCTTCGTCTGCTGCGGGTGCTTCTGCACCAACGGGAGCAAGACCTGTTACTTCCTCATAGGAAGCGCCGAAGCAGTAGGACTTACCGGTCTTATCGTCAACTCTGGGGATCTCTCTCTGAGGAGCGCCTGCTTCAAGGTCAGCAGACTTAACAATTACGTTCTGAACCTGGAAACCAAGTCCGGAATCGCCCATTCCGCTGAGAGCGTCTGCGCTAAGTACGAACTCAACGCTTGTTGATCCCTCGGGAATGCACATCCAGCCGTCAACCTTAGCTACTACTGTATCACTTGTGCACATAGGAGTGAGGTCTGCCCAGCCGTTATCGTAATCCATTGGGTGGATAAGGAACTGGTCTGCGGTGTTTGCAAGATTTCTTGTTTCGATTGTAAGTGTGATCTTGATATCGCCGCCGATAGCTTCAAGCTCAGTCTTAGGAATGCACTTACCTGCGCCCCAAGCACCTACATACTCTGCATCAAGCTCTACTGTGGAAGCGAATGCGTTAACTGCGCACATGGAAACTGCCATTGCGCCTGCTGCAATTGCAGCTACGATCTTTTTGAAATTCATAGTCATTCTCCTTTTTGGGGATAATTTTTATCCCCTGTTAATATAGGATAATTATATCATGTTGTTTATATTTTTACAATATACACTTTGCACAATTTATAATCTAATTTGTGCATATAAATATTAAAGCTGCCCGTTTTCACGAGCAGCTCGAATATTATTTCAATTACTTTCTCTTGGAAACAAGAGCAGCAGCGCCTGCAACAGCCATTACAGCTGCAATTGCAGCAGCGGGTGTGTTACCTGTCTGTACAGGAGCGGTTGTGTCATCAGCTGCGGGAGCCTCAGGAGCGGGCTCTGCGGGAGCCTCATCAGCTGCAGGAGCCTCATCAGCTGCAGGTGCTTCATCAGCTGCGGGAGCCTCATCAGCTGCAGGAGCTTCAGCGGAACTGCCGTATGCCTTCTGAGCGATCTCATTTCCGTCAGCGTCGAAGAGCTTGAAGTTGGAAATTCTTACTGTGATACCAAGTCCTACGAGATCCTGACCGGACCAGTCCATAAATACGAACTCAGCCTCAGCTGCATCTGCGGGAACCTGAGAAGGAAGGAGCCACTTGAAGGAATCCTGTACTGTCTGTGTGTCTTCCCAGACGGGCTTTCCATCTTCATCGGTAGAGTTGGGAGCAAGTCCAAAACCGGCAGAGTTGCAGGTTGCACAGTATGTGCCGCCGCCCATCCAGCCGATCTCTGTGCCGGTAAGTGCGGAAAGGCCTGTGTATGTAACATCCCAGGAACCGGACTTGATCTTGGAAACATCCTCGGGATTCTCAAGGATATTGATAAGTGTGAGTCTTGCCTTGCAGGAACCGCCGGGTGTGCCCTGTGTGAATGTAACGCCGTCAGCATCTGTGGAAATGATGTTTACGGTTGCGGGATCGTCATCTGCATAGCTTGCAAGTGACCAGTCAGCTGCGTTTGCAGATACTGCAAATGCGGAAATTGTTGCAGCGGCAGTGATGCCGGCAATAAACTTTTTCATATTCATGGTTAATCTCCTCCATTTTTTATTGCGTTTATTATGATTATTTCATACGCAAATTTATACATTCATTATATCATTATATTACGCAACTTACAATTGAGTATTTTCACAATTTTTATTTTTATTTTTTGTTTCTTTTTTACAATCCCTCCAATTATTCTGCTAAATGAAAACCTTTTCTGTCTGCAATTATCACAAAAGGCATCCAGGAAGGGACGGCATGAAAATATTTGTTGCATTATACTATTTTATATGTTATAATAGCATCAGACAAAAGGAGGGTATGTATGAAAACAAGATCTTTAGCTATCATTGCGTCGGCTCTCATGCTGTGTGCCTGCGGGCAGCAGGAAGAAGAAGTCCCTGCCATAAACGTTATTACCTCCGCAAGCTCCGAGTCCGTTACCTCTGCTGTCACTGTCACCGAAGCTGTGACCACTACTGCCGAAACGGAGCCTCCTCCGCCTGCCGAGGCGACGGTTTCCTTTACCGCTTTAGGGGACAATCTCATTCACTCGTCCATTTATAAGCAGGCGGCAAGACGGGCGGAAGCCGATCCCGAAAAGGATTACGATTTTGCTTTTGCTTATGAGGGGGTCGCAGATCTCCTTGACAATGCCGATATTACCATTCTCAATCAGGAAACTCTTATCTGCGGGGACGATTACGCTCCTTCGACCTATCCCTGCTTCAACAGTCCCGAGGAGCTGGGCTTTTATATGAACGAGCTTGGCATCGACGTTTTTACCATTGCAAACAACCATACCCTTGACAAGGGCGAAACTGGGCTGGAGGACTGCCTTACATATTACGACGAGAACGGTTTTGTCCGTGTGGGCGCTTATCACAACGCCGAGGACAGGAGCAATATTCGGGTCATTGAGAAAAACGGTGTGAAAATTTCCTTCCTTTGCTACACGGAAAGCCTTAACGGGCTGAGTCTTTCAGGAAAAACCGACCTTGAAATAGGCAGGACTCAGGACATGGAGCTTATAAAGTCCGAGATCGCTGCTGCAAAGGAGATATCCGACATCTGCGTGGTTTCCCTTCACTGGGGTCTTGAAAACAGCGGCGAGGTCGAGGCTTATCAGCGGGACGCTGCTAAAGTGCTTGCCGAGGCGGGGGCTGACGCTATTATCGGCAATCACCCTCATGTTCTCAGAGAGATAGAGATACTTGAAACCTCCGACGGAAGACGCACTCTTTGCGCTTATTCTCTCGGAAACTTCATTTCAGCTCAGTCGGTAGGCACTAATCTTATCGGCGGCATTCTGAATTTTGACATCACCGTTTCCCTTGACGGCAGCGGCAGAACGGTTATTGACAATATGGAATTTATCCCCATCGTTACTCATTACGACAGCAATTACTCTAACATAAGGCTTTACAAGCTAAGCGACTACTCCCCCGAGCTTGCCGAGGCTCACGGTGTTCGTGTCAATTCCAAATTTTCCTATGATTATATCATCGAATATCTCACAAGCAAAAATCTTTATGAGAAAAATTAAGAAATCTCTTGACAAAAGCTGCACGGTACTGTATAATTGCTATTAATACTTATTCGCACGATGTTTAAGTACAGACTGAACAGGCGGTATATCCTGCTTTTGCAGGTATTATATCAGCCGGGCCTTATTCAGGCAGCAGATAGTTTTTGATGAATTACATCTGTGGGACAGCATCCAACCGCCCTTGCGGAAATGCCCTATTCCCATAGGTGTATTTTTTTATCCTTTTTACGGCAGATGCATACTATATCATTATCAGGAGGCGTTTTTTATGAAAATGAATACCACCCCCCCTAAGGAACAGTCCTACGAAAGCAAGCTCGCCATGCAGTGCTCTTATGTCAGCATTGCCGTGAATGCAATGCTTTCTCTCCTAAAGCTCTTTGCCGGAATTTTTGCAAAGTCGGGCGCTATGATATCCGACGCTGTGCATTCCGCTTCGGATATTTTCAGCACCATTGTTGTTATGATAGGCATGACCTTTTCGGGAAGAAAGCCCGACAAGGAACACCCCTACGGTCACGAAAGGCTTGAATGCGTTGCTGCGGTCATTCTTGCGGTGATACTTGCATTGACGGGGCTTGGCATTGGCATGAGCGGCATTGATAAGATCACCTCGGGCGACCCCTCCGCTCTTCAGATACCGGGCGCATTTGCCGGGGCTGCGGCTGTTATTTCCATTGTTGTGAAGGAAGCACTTTTCCGCTACACAAAGGTCATCGCCGACAAGATAAATTCGGGCGCTCTCCTTGCAGACGCATGGCACCACCGCTCCGACGCTCTTTCCTCTGTGGGCGCTTTTATCGGCGTTATCGGCGCAAGAATGGGATTTCCTATGCTCGACCCCATCGCAAGCGTTGTTATCTGCATTTTTATCGAAAAGGCTGCTATTGACATTTTCCGTGACGCTATGGACAAAATGGTCGATAAGGCCTGCCCCGAAAGCACTGTGGAGGAAATGAGAAAGGTCATCATCTCCACTCCCGAGGTCAAGGGCATTGACGAGATAAAAACAAGACTTTTCGGCTCGAAGATATATGTTGACGTTGAGATAGCCGCAGACGGCTCCAAGACCCTTATTGAAGCCCATGAGATAGCTGAGCGTGTTCATGACGCCATTGAGGAGGGTTTCCCCGAGGTCAAGCACTGCATGGTACACGTTAATCCTCTCATGGAGGATGACCATTCCGCTCCTTGACATTATTCCGGTCAGAGGTTATAATTATCTTGATAAGCTTGATCGGAGGCGGATATATGGTCAATTTCGGGAACGACTGGGACACTGTTATGGAGGGGGAGTTTTCTCTGCCCTATTATCTGGAGCTGAGAGAATTTCTGAAAAAGGAGTATTTCTCCCGGGAGATATATCCCGATATGAATAATATTTTTAACGCCATGAAGCACACCCCTTACGGCAAGGTCAAGGCGGTCATTATCGGGCAGGACCCTTATCATGAGCCGGGGCAGGCTCACGGGCTTTGCTTTTCCGTTCAGAAGGGCTGCCCTATCCCACCTTCTCTTCAGAATATATACAAGGAGCTTATGACGGATCTCGGCATTCCTCCCGCTTCCCACGGGGAACTATACAAATGGGCTGACAATGGTGTGCTTCTGCTGAACACCGTTCTCACCGTAAGACGGGGGCAGGCAAATTCCCACAAGGGCAAGGGCTGGGAGATATTCACCGACCATGTTATCGGGAAGCTCAATGAACGTGAGGAGCCTATGGTTTTCCTGCTGTGGGGTGCCAATGCAAGGGCTAAAAAGCAACTTATTACCAATCCCTCACACCTGGTTTTAACTGCGGCGCACCCATCTCCCTTGTCTGCATATAACGGTTTTTTCGGCTGCCGCCATTTCTCAAAATGCAATGAGTTTCTCGCTTCAAGGGGCATTGAGCCTGTGGACTGGCGGGTCGAATAATACTATATTATAGGAGTTAATTTATGTCTACCGAAAAAATTCTTGTTCTTTCAAGCGGCGGTGTTGACAGCACCACCCTTCTTGCCCTTGCCTGCGAAAGAGCGGGTAAGGAAAATGTTGTCGCTCTTTCTATTTATTACGGTCAAAAGCATAAAAAAGAGATCGAAGCCTCCGACAGGACCGCCGAGTATTACGGCGTTGAACATATCAGGCTTGATCTTTCGGCTGTATTTAGGTACTCGGACTGCTCTCTGCTGGAAGGCTCAGATGCTGACATTCCCCACGAAGCCTATTCGGAGCAGCTTAAAAAGACCGACGGCGCACCTGTTTCAACATATGTACCCTTCAGAAACGGACTTTTCCTGTCTGCGGCGGCAAGCGTTGCCCTGTCAAAGGACTGCTCCGTGCTGATGTACGGCGCTCATTCCGATGACGCTGCAGGCAATGCTTATCCCGACTGCTCTCTTGACTTTGTTGAGGCTATGAACAGAGCCGTGAGCGAGGGCAGCGGCGGTCTGCTCAGGATAGAAGCCCCCTTTGCGGGTATGAATAAAGCGGCTGTTGTTGCCGAAGGCAAACGCCTGGGCGTTCCCTATGAGCTGACCTGGAGCTGCTACGAGGGCGGCGATGAGCCTTGCAGAGAATGCGGCACCTGCCTTGACAGACGTGCGGCTTTCCTTGCAAACGGCATCGACCTTTATTGACCCGCCGAATAGGACAGCCTGATGCTGTCGCTTATGAGCGCTATCAGCTCGGAATTCGTCGGCGGATCGTCCGAGTAGCTTATGGGACAGTGGAGCAGCTCCTCCGCTGCATGGGTATCGCCGCTGTGCTTTTCCCATGCACAGCAGATGGCGTGGCGTATATTTCTTTCTACCCTTGCGGGTGTGGCACAATACTGTGCTGCCACCGCAGGGTATAATTTTTTTGTAATCGATTCCGCAAGCTCGGGATCGTCGGCAGCCATTACCACCGCACTCCTCAGATACCTGTAACCCTTTACATTTGCGGGTATGCCAAGCTTGTTGATGATCTCTGTTACGATCCTTTCAAGAAAAAGGCCTTTTTCACAGGCGCTGACGAAGGTCTTGCTCCGATGCTCCTCCGAACTTATGGAAATGAAATTGTTTTCGCTGCGGGACGCAGTGCAAGTGCTAAATGACATTATCATATTCCCCATTCTTCTCTAAAAATAATCGGTTGTTATCCTGCAAGTCCGGTTTATATGTATCTTACCGTTGGCACCGTCGGTTCTATTATTTATTATGGCGATTTATAGGGAAAAGTCAACGCAAAACTTTCGACATTATATAGCAATTTGTTATATCAGATAAATTTTTCATGAAGGATTTTTTCTATTACTATGATAAAATGCCGCTGTTTCGAGAAAAGTTTATAGTTTATTAACATAAATTTAATTAATATTGAGCCGCAAAATCTTACAAAAGTCCTGTTATCCACGCACAG
>CAMAIG010000085.1 GCA_945835085.1 uncultured Ruminococcus sp.
TTGTAATAATATATCTCTTTTTGTTTCTCTTGATACTGAGAGAAGAATATGCTGATATAAAGCTTCCGCCACGTTCAAGCTTTGATATTCTGCCTCTTGCGGTGATCTTTTCTTTTTTGCCTGCAGATCTCATTGCTTCCACAGGTGATGATCTTATTGAACGCATTCCCGTTGAAACAGCGGAAATACATACCCACAGCACGCCGATCACAGCGGAAGAAATGATAACATAAGGCTCAATACTATATTCGATAATTCCGGTGATATCATAATCTCCCGAAAAGGCTGCCAATACGGTTGAGTTTCTGGCAGCAAGCACAATACCTGCGGAAATGCCGCAGCCAAGAAGAATACCTGCGATCACTCCGGGCACAGCAAGAAAAAAAGCTTCCCATAATGTAAGGAACAGCACCTGCCTTTTTGAAGCGCCCACAGCTTTTAGCAAGCCCATCTGCTTAATTCGTTCCTTTGCGGATATCTCGAAGGAATTGTCAATGACGAGTCTTACGCAGAACATTATGAAAATAACAGCAAGATACACTACCGCAAAGAACAGCGCCATGGAAAACTTCGCCTTAACGCCCTTGCCCTCGTAATCCATTAGCTCCTGATTAAGACCATACTCAAAATCGTCGATCTCGTAACCCATTATCTCAAAGGCATCGTTAAGATCCCAGTAAATATCATTGGTTTTATCGGAAAATCTTGCTATCATATTATCTGAAAGTGCTGAAAACGCCTTCAGCTGAGTATCACTGTAATGAACGTAATTATAAGACTCCGACAGTCCCACAACTGTAAAGGTGATCTGCTTGTCAGAGATAACGTCAAAGGCGTCGGTGATAGTTTCGGGGATATCATTGCATTCAATACCTGCACCCTTTTTCTGAGAGCAGCCGATAATGCGTGCTGTAACAGTGTCGCCCACCTGCGGATAATTCCACATATATGCGCTGACATCGGAAATAACGATCTCTCCGTCCTTTTCGGGAAGTCTTCCCTCTCTGACAGTAAGCATAGACTGAGGGAGCATTGTAAGCTCATCAGGCTTTACACGCAGAAAAACATCATCGACCAGATTACCGTAGAGCATCAGATATTCAGCCTGAGCATTCTCCGAATCCATCTGTCCGAAATCTATGTCAGTACTGCTTGTATACGACGAAACACTGTAAATTTCCGTTTCATCGAAAATATCCATGCTTCTGATATCAACGAGCTGCTGCTTGCTAAGACCGTTAAACAGAACATGATATGTACCGTTGACCGTTCTAGCGGCATTAAGAGCACAGGAACGATAAACGGAAACGGCAGAAAGAATTATTGTCATGAAAGCTACTGAAATAATAATTGCAATAATTGTTATAATAGTATGCTTTTTCTGACCTTTAAGATATTTTAATGCTATCTGATTTAGCTTCATATTAACAACTTCCTTTCTGTCAGCGATCATTACTGTGTATTTTCTTCAAGTTCTTTTATCCACATAGCAGAAGAAGCATCGGAGGGCATTCTCCAGTCGCCTCTGGGTGAAAGCGTAACACTTCCGACCTTTGGTCCATCGGGTATGCATGAACGCTTGAACTGCTGGCTGAAAAAGCGCCATATAAATTTTCTGAGCCACTTCATAATGGTTTCGTCATCGTAAATACCTTTAAAAGCAAGCTTGGCTATACGGTAGATCTTTGACGGAGCAAATCCGCAGCGCACAGTATAATATATAAAGAAGTCATGAAGCTCATAGGGACCGACAATATCCTCTGTTTTCTGTGAAATGGTTCCGTCGGCAGATGGGGGCAGCAGCTCGGGAGAAACAGGTGTATCAAGAATATCCTTCAGCACAGCAGAAAGCTTTTCCTCGGATATTTCCGCTTCATAAGCCACCAGATGACGGACAAGAGTTTTAGGTATAGAGCAGTTTACACCATACATAGACATATGATCGCCGTTATAGGTCGCCCAGCCGAGAGCCAGCTCGGAAAGATCTCCCGTACCGATAACTATTCCGCCCTCTTTATTTGCAATATCCATTATAACCTGAGTGCGTTCTCTTGCCTGACAGTTTTCATAGGTAACATCGTGAACGTCCTCACTCTGACCTATATCTGCGAAATGGCTACGCACCGAAGCGGAAATGTCTATCTCCATAAGCTTAGCACCGTATGCCTCGGCAAGTATCATTGCATTGTTTTTTGTTCTTGCAGTTGTGCCGAAGCATGGCATGGTAACGGCAATGATACCCTTTCGGTCAAGCCCAAGCATATCATAGGCATGAACTGTAACAATAAGGGCAAGTGTAGAATCAAGACCCCCGGAAAGACCGATAACGCTTGTCTTGCAGCCGATCGCTTTAAGTCTTGTGGCAAGACCCGTTGCCTGCATAGCAATTATCTCCTCACAGCGCTCGGCAAGGTCTGCCTTGTCGGAGGGAACGAAGGGCTTAGGAGCAAAATATCTGTTAAGCTTCAGCTGCTTTGGCTTCATATCAAAATTCCAGCCCTCTATAGCAGGACCCGCAGAAAATGTGCTTATCCTTCTTCTTTCGTAAGCAAGCCTTTCAAGGTCAATGTCCGCATAAATAATGCCTTGGGTAAAGAGCTTTGATTCCGCAAGACGCAAGCCGTTCTCGCATATCATCGAATGACCCGAAAAAACCATATCCTGTGTGGATTCACCGAAGCCGCAGTCGGAATAAATATATCCGCAGCATAGCTTAGCGCTCTGCATCTCGGCAAGCTTTCTTCGGTATTCCTTCTTTCCGATAACCTCATCAGATGCGGAGGGATTGCAGATAATAAGCGCCCCGCCCTTTGCAAGCTTATTTGAAGGCGGTTCAGCCACCCACAGATCCTCGCAGATCTCTACACCGAATTTAAAAAGAGGATTATCTGCACATTCAAATGTCTGCTCACAGCAGATATACGCATCAAATTCGTTAATAAATACCCCATTCTCCGAACCGTCGGGAGCCTTTTCATTCCATGGAGAAAAATGACGTGCTTCATAAAATTCCGAGTAATTCGGTATGTTTGATTTGGGAACAAAGCCAAGCACTTTACCCTTATGGCATACAGCGGCACAATTATAAAGCTTGCAGCTCACCTCAAAGGGAAGTCCGACGATAAATGCCATATCAACTTCCGCTGTTTCGGAAAGAATATGCCTTAAAGCATTCTTTGCACCTTTTAGCAGTGTTTCGGAGAGAAAAAGGTCACCGCAGGTATATCCCGTAATGCAAAGTTCGGGGAAAACAAGGAGCGAGCAGTCGTTTTCTGCTGCCTCATTTATCATTTTTATTATCTCGGAAGCATTATAATCACAGTCTGCGACCCTTAAAGGCGGCACTGCACAAGCGCATCTCACAAATCCATTTCGCATAAAAACGTCATCCCTTCGGATAAAAATAATCATGTATATTATACCATAAAAGTTTTCAAATATCAACACCTTATATCCATTCCATATGATTTTCTCTGGTTGATACCGACACGGATCTGGTTTTTCTTGACAAAAACAAAAAAATGTGATATAATATTCAGCACGAGTGTACCATTTAATAATGATCATAATGATTTGAAGATACACAAATCCCATCAGGTTAGGAGAAAAAATATTATGATGAATATGGATTTTATTAGAAAGCTCCCCATTCCTAAGGAGATCAAGGAGCAGTTCCCCATTCCCGAAGACATTCTGAAGATCAAAGCAGCCCGTGACGCTGAGATCGCAGATGTTTTTACAGGCAAATCCGATAAGTTTATCCTTATCATCGGTCCCTGCTCAGCCGATAAGGAAGACAGCGTTCTTGATTATGTCTGCCGCCTTGCAAAGGTCCAGGAGAAGGTCAGCGACAAAATTATTATCATTCCCAGAATTTACACCAACAAGCCCAGAACCACAGGTCAGGGCTACAAGGGAATGCTCCATCAGCCCGACCCCACCAAGACCGAGGATATGCTTGAGGGCATCATTTCCATAAGAAAGCTCCATACAAAGGCGATCGCCGAAACAGGTCTTGGCTGTGCCGACGAAATGCTCTATCCCGAAAATCACAGATATCTTTCTGATATTCTTTCATACGTTGCAGTTGGTGCCCGTTCTGTTGAAAATCAGCAGCACCGCCTTACTGCCAGCGGACTTAATGTTCCTGTGGGCATGAAAAATCCTACAAGCGGCGACTACTCTGTAATGCTTAACTCTATTATTGCTGCTCAGTCACAGCACACCTTCCTTTACAGAGGCTGGGAGGCAAGGAGCAAGGGCAATCCCCTTACCCACGCTATCCTTCGCGGTTATGTTGACAAGCACGGCAATCCTCACCCCAACTATCACTATGAGGATCTTATCCTGCTCTCAGATATGTACGCTGAGAAAAATCTTGAGAATATGGCTGTTATCGTTGACACCAACCATTCAAACTCCGGCAAGAAGTATAATGAACAGATAAGAATATGCCACGAAGTGCTTCATTCCTGCCGCCACAGCAATGATATCAAAAAGCTTGTCAAGGGCTTTATGATCGAAAGCTATATCGAAGAAGGCTGCCAGAAGGTCAATGAGGGTATTTACGGCAAATCCATTACAGACCCATGCCTTGGCTGGGAAAAGTCCGAAAGGCTTATCTATGACATTGCCGATCAGCTCTGATAACCGCAACAAACAAAATTATTATAATTTATACACTTTTTCTGCCTTTCGTGAATATCATAGGTTATATGATATTCACGGGAGGTTTTCTATATGTATGATGATTGTAAGCGACCCGATAAATTCAAAGAGGCAGTATGCATTGAGGCAAAGCGGATATTTGATACCTGTTCCGAGCGGGACTGCATTTCCGATCTGACTGTGGTGCTCGATCAGGGGTATGAGCTTACCGACTCCATGACTGTTGTTAAAACAAGGTGTGCCGAAGTGTCCAATGTGTGCATAACAGTTGATGAAGTTGCCTTTAAAAACGGCTACTATGCTGTGGATATTACATACACATTCAGGATAACTATTGACGCATATGAAAAGGCTTGCACGGACGAAGCAATTCCATTAAAGGGATCGGCAGTTTGGAACAAAAGAGTAATTCTTTACGGCAGCAGCGCAAATATAAAAACATTTTCAAATGATGAGGTGCAGACAGGCGAAACCAAACACTGCTGCGGCAGTGTGAATATGCCGAAAGTATCGGTAAGCGTTGTTGAACCCATAGCTCTTGAAACGAAGATAGACTGCATAAAGGTAAAGTCAGACTGTGCAAAGACAAAAGTTCGTGAGATCCTGATAACACTGGGACTATTCTCGGTAGTTCAGCTTTCCCGTCCCGTATCTCTACTTATCCCCACATATGACTACTGCATACCCGACAAAGAATGCAGCACGCCAAGCGAATCCCCCTGTGATGTATTCGACAAGCTTGATTTTCCAAAGGAAGAGTTTTTCCCGAAAGCGCCTTCATCAATTCTGACTGATACGGAAACTTCTGTTTCGGAATATGACTATTTACCAGAGGATAACGACCTGCAGATCAACTGACAAAAATGGACTGCCGCATCATTTGCAGCAGTCCGTTTTTACTTTTTGGTATTCAGTTTCCTTATGTAGCTGAATCTTCTGAAAAGATTTATAGCAACTATAAGACATACAAAGCTAAGTGATACAAGCCACATTATAGATGTCATGGCAGACTCTGGACGGAAAATTCCCTTTATTACCGCATATCCCACAGCAGCAGCCCCACAGACAATATAACCTGCAAGCTCAGCCCCCGATATCATAACATCAAAGCTTTCCGCTTCATCGGATTTAGCAGCGCCTGCAATTATTATCAGCATTCCCATGCAGATAACATAGTACGCCGTAAATAGCGGAGCATTATCATCGTTATGCTCGGGAACTGAGAAGGGTTTTATGCTGTAGTCCTCCTCTTCATCATATACGAACTCATGCTTTACCGTATAATCCGTAAACACCGCCCTCATGGGGAATGTATAAAGGAGCATTACGGAAATAAGTACAAATACCGAAACATTAAGAATACAAAAGGACCTGTTACGTTTGTTCCAGAGTCTGATCTTTTCATCGGTATGGACCTTAGCTTTGCATTTTGGCAGAGAATCGGTAAGTATCACCAGACAAGCACAGAAGAATGCAGCGCCGATACAGGTCACGGGACAGCCTGCACCGCTGAATGATGCAATCACGATAGATACCGTCAGAGCAGCCGAAGCGGTTATTTTTGCCGTGCAGACAGCTCTCAGATTTTTCATTACCTCGGGGTAATGAGTTACCTTGCAGATGTTTTTTACCGCATTGTCATTTTCAAAGGAATTTCCCACAGCAAGATACAGCGAACACATCATTCCGTATTTTGATGAGATCATAGAAACAGATGCACCTATAATAACAGATTTAGCAGCAGCCACCGCCATAGGTGCAAGATAATTGTCAAGCGCAAACAGACCTCCGTCAACAATAAAAAAATCGGAAAGTGCAGCCGAAAAGCCTGCAAGTATACCAAGCATTGCACCCACTCCGCTTATGTCATCGAGAGTGCCCATAAGCCTTGGGTCAAGAGCCTTGCGGTTCTTTGCAATAACCGACATATTAATGCCTGAATGCCTCAGCCTGAAATTTCTGACAGTAACAGCTATAAATATGATAATAACGGCGGCTAACACCTGAACAATATTTATCATATCTTCATTTCCCAAGAAATATGCCAGAACAACAATAATTACGGATAACAACGAAAAAAAGGTATATT
>CAMAIG010000086.1 GCA_945835085.1 uncultured Ruminococcus sp.
CTTATAGTATTCCTCCGGAGGATAAATGTTGGGATTATAATAAAAAACCGTTATTTTAAAATAACGGCTGAGATATTCAAGAACATAGCTTGAACAGGGCGCACAACAGCTGTGAAGCAGCAGCGTGGGCGTTTTCCCGTGGGGAATAGCCTTGATGGTCCTTTCAAGCTCGGTCTGAAAATTTATTTTATTTGTCATTTTTGTTCCTCTTATCGGTAGCAGAGGTTTCCTCTGTTTCCTTTTCGGTTTCCGATGTAACGTCGGTTTCCTCGGTCTGAGCAGTGGTTTCCTCGGTTTCTTCCGCTTCGGTTTCGGCAGCTTCTTCTGCGGCTGCGCTCTCATAATCCATAACATCGGACTGGAGCTTGCTGAGGAGAGTTCTGTAAGCAGCGGGCTTGAAATGCATTCCGTCTGCTTCCGCAAAGGCATAGTCAAAATAGCCCGATTCGTTTTTCAGCACAGAAGCCGCATCACAAAAGAGCAAATCGTTATCCCTGCAGAATTTATTAAGGCTTGCATTGTACCTGTTTATCTTATCGATAACCACCACATCTTCAACGGTGGAATCATATTCGGGAGTTACGGGAGGAACGCTGATAATAACTACCTCGGTATCGGGGCTGACGTCAGTTATGATATTCACGAGCTTTTCGGTGCATTCGATCATATTGTCGATAGAAAGCCACTGAATACCGTTTGAGCCGAGCATGATGTATGCCCTTTTAGGTGTCGTATAGGAAACCATTCCGCCGACTCCGATATTTCCATAGCAGGTGGAAACGGTCTTTGTAAGGGCAGTGGAGGGATTAAGTCCGACCTTTGCAAATACGTTCTTCTCGGAAAAGAAGCCGTAAAGGGAATAGCCTGTGGAGATAGAATCCCCTATGAACAGATCGTCCTCAAAAAATGAAGCGTCATATTCCTGAGAAGCTGCAGGCTTTGCAGCGGTAACTGCCTCTGTCTGAGCCGTATCAGCCTTGGGTACCGAGCAGTCGGTGCAGAATTCGGTGGAGCTTGTCTGTGCAGCAGAGGTTTCCGATTCGGTCTGAATTAAAGTTGTGGCGGAAGTGGTCTGCGACGTAGTCTGAGATGTGGTCTGAGATGTTTCGGAAACAGTGCCTTCGGAGCTTGACGCCCTATCCCCGGAAATAGTCTGGGAATCGGAATTGAGAACGGATACGGTGGTTTCTTCCTCGGGAGCTTCCGAAACTGTGGTAACGGTCACATTCTCCTCCGAGCGAAGGGACTCTGCCTCGGAAAGATACAGAGAAATATCCGGAAGCTCCGTATCGGACATTTCGGCAGAAATATTTTCATAAGCGCAGCCTGCCGCCGTGAGAAGGAGGAGAACTGCCGCAGAGTATGCTGTTATCCTTGCGCCAATGCCTGTGCGGCGCTTTGCACCCTTGTTCGGTTTGCGGTTCATTTCGGGTACGTCCTTTCGGTTATCCTTATATATTAAAAACCATATAAACTTCTTACGGGGATAATTATAGCATACTTTTCCAAAAAGTAAAAGGGGTAAGGATATAGAAAATTCTACACATTTTCCTTACATTTTCTGTCATTTTCCCGAAAACGTTTTTGGCATATCCCGCAAACCGCTGTACTGCGTGATTTTTCGCTGCTTTAAAGCAGATCGTCCTTTTCAAGCAGCTCCAGATCGGCAACATACTCCGTGTCGGAAGCAAGCTGCTTATCTGCCTGTTTTTTGTATTTTTCTATTCCCGCCGCAGCCTTGTTCACAGCACACAAGGTTCCCGCTCCCGCAATACAACCTCCGGGGCAGCCCATGCCTTCCAGAAGATACCCGTCATATTTTCCTGCACGGGCAAGGGTAAGGAGCTTTTTGCATTCATGAAGTCCCTGTGCCGAGGCGATCTTGACCTCACGCTCGGGAGCAATACGCTTTATCTCGTCGGCAACTGCGCTTGCAACGCCGCCGCTTACGGCAAATCCTCGTCCCGCACCTGTGCCCTCGTTGAGAGGAACATTCTCGCTGTCGGGGATATTTTCAAGATCAACGTCCTTTGCGGCAAACATACCCATAAGCTCCTCAAAGGTGAGAACGAAATCCACATGGCTTCGGATAGTTCTTCGGCTTGCCTCCAGCTTCTTTGCGGAGCATGGACCGATAAAGGCGATAAGGCAGTCGGGATCCTTTTTCTTTTCAAGCCTTGCGGTGAGGACCATGGGAGTAAGCGCCATGGAAATATTCTTTGCAAGCTCGGGGAAAAGCTTCTTTGCCATCACCGACCATGCGGGGCAGCATGATGTGGCAAGGAAATTAAGCTTGTCGGGAACATTTTCCACAAAATCCTTTGCTTCCTCCACCGTGCAAAGATCTGCTCCCACAGCTACCTCCACCACACTGTCAAAGCCAAGGCATTTCATGGCATAGGTAAGCTTTTCGGGGGTCACTCTCTGACCGAACTGTCCGTAGAATGCGGGAGCAACGATGGCAACGACCTTTTTGCCCGTCTTTATTGCATGGATAAGCTGGAAGATCTGCCCCTTATCGGCAATAGCGCCGAAGGGGCAGTTTACAAGGCACATTCCGCAGGATACGCATTTATCATAGTCAATCTTTGCCCTGCCGTGCTCATCGCTGCCAATGGCGTCCATTCCGCAGGCTCTTGCACAGGGGCGTTCCACCTTCAGAATGGCATGGTATGGGCAAACGTCCTTGCAGCGTCCGCATTTTATGCATTTATCCATGTCAATGACGGATTTTCCGTGGCGAATGGAGATAGCGTCCTTGGGGCAAACCTCCTTGCAGGGATTTTCAAAGCAGCCCTGGCAAATTTCCGTTACATGATAATGCATGGTCGGGCAGGCATTGCAGGCAAAGCTGATAATATTAATAAGCGGAGGGTCATAGTATTTCTCCGCAATGGCGCTTTCGTTAACTCCCTTTGAAACGGGGGCGTGCTCGCTGACGCTTCTGAGAGGAAGTCCCATTGCAAGACGAAGTCTTTCCTCCACGATAGCACGTTCAAGAAATATGGATTCCCTGTGTATCGCCACATCTCCCGGAACTATTTTATAAGGCAGGTCCTCCATACGGGAGTAGTCCCCGCCCTCATATGCAAGCCTTGCAACCTCTGTGAACACCTTTCGGCGCATATCGGTCACAGACGAATATATCCCTCTCATTTTTATCTTCCTTTCGGACAAAAATTATATTATTGCTTTCAGTCTGCAGAAAAAGTCAAAACGTTGAGCCAAACAGAAAATTCATTTGCAAAATATGGCTTCAATACTTACGTTACCGAGCCACATAACAGAGAATTTCTCGCTATATCCCCAACGAGATGGCTTCAGCGACACGCTGATTATTGCTTTTTCAATTTTACAATAAAACTGCTGCAGTTGTCAAGTGAACATGCAACAAAACAGCGCAATTTCCATGATTTTGGCAAGAAGCAACATTCTTTTCAGAAAATTTCAAAAAAACTATTGACACTGACGTTACGTCATAGTATATAATGTATTTCAGGGAGGCGATAGAATGAAAATGCATATAAAGGAATTTGCAAAGCTCACAGGTGTAAGCGTGCGCACGCTGCATTATTATGACGAGATCGGACTGCTTGAACCGTCCTTTGTTGACGAACAGAACGGTTACCGCTTTTATGATGAGCGCTGTCTTGAGCGGATGCAGGAGATACTTTTTTATCGTGAGCTTGACTTTCCTCTGAAGGATATCGGAATGATACTGTCCTCTCCCGATTATGACAAGCATTCGGCACTGAAAGAGCAGCGGCATCTGCTTATGCTGAAAAAGGAACGTATCGAGCGTCTGATAAATGCTCTTGACGGTGCAGTGAAAGGAGAAAAAATATCTATGAACACATTTGATAACAGTGAATACGAAAGCAAGCGTGATGAATACGCAAGGGAAGCAAAGGAAAAATGGGGCGGCACCTCCGCATACAAGGAAAGTATCCAAAAAACCGAAGGCTATACAAAGGAAAAATGGAATGAAGTAAATCGGGGCATGGACAGCTTAATGGAAGAATATGCCCAATGCATGAAGAACGGTGCTTCTCCCGACAGCAGCGAAGCAAAAGCTCTTGTTAAAAGGTGGCAGGACTATATCACCGAGAATTTTTATACCTGCACCAATGAGATACTTAGGGGACTTGGTGAAATGTACGTTGCCGATGAACGCTTCAAGGAGAACATCGACAGGCACGGCGAGGGTACAGCACAGTTTATGTGCGAGTCAATAAGCTGTTATTGCTCCACAAATTGAATGATGAACAATCATCAAATAAACGATTAAAACGCCGGCGGGGCTGACATTGATAGGTTGTCAGCCCCGCTGTTTATTGTGCCCTGAAGCCAAATTCTGCATATTTTCAGTTGATAATTTTAAGTTTTCCCGGCAGACATTCATATTCTATCCTTGAATACTGACCGAGATATTCTCCGTCGGCATGAAGTATCATAGGCTTTGAGGTTTCGATAACAGCACGGTCAGCGGGATATATGTCAAAGCCCCTGAGCCGCTTCTGCTTTGCCATGACAAGGAAGGGAAGGCATAAAAACGTTCTCCACTTAGGTATTCCTGCGGCATCGGAAAATGTGAGCATTCCGTCATCGGGAAGGGCGTCGGGAGCCATGGGCACTCCGCCGCCCTCTGCTCTCAGATTCATTCCGACGAAATATATCACATCATTTATTGTTCTTTTCTCTTTCCCGAAATCTGCGGTAATGTCGGCAGTTTCCATGGAAAACAGAGTGTATACGGTCATGAGCAGGTAGCTGAGCCTTCCGAGATGAAGCATATTCATGAGCTTTTTTATCCTTGACTCCGAAACCTTTTTGCAGACTATGGCGTCCATTCCCACTCCCGAGCTTATCCCGAAAAGCCTGGAGCAGTTTTCAAAGGACACCTTCCCCAGGTCTATCCGCCGTATTTTATCGGATAAATGGTTGTCGATGATCCTGTCCACAAGCTCATTAACATCGGTGCCGAGCTTCAGTCCTCCCGCAAAATCATTTCCCGAGCCTGCGGGGATAATTCCCAGCCGCACCTTTTCAAAATCCGAAATGCCGTTTAGCACCTCATTAACAGTACCATCTCCGCCGATGACGATGATCGTTATCTTATAGTCAGGGAGCCTGCTGAGCTTTGCTGCGATATGGGCAGCGTGACCCTTGCGGTTTGTCCGATAGAGCTTATATTCCGCACCTCTTTCCGAAAGGCGGGCTGTCACCTTTTTCAGCACATTCAGGCATTTTCCGTTTGCAGAGGTGTTATTTACAATAAAGTAAAGCATATCTTTTTCCCCGTTCATCTTATTTTCCGAATGTCACCATCAGCGTGTCGCTGAAGCCAACTCGTTGGTGCGATAGCAATAAAAACTTTGTTTTGTGGCTCGGTAACGTAAGGATTGAAACTAAATTTTGCAAAGGTATTTTTTTCTCAGCACATTATTATGATTATGACTTTTTCGACAGTCTGCACCGGCATTTATCGGCTTATGCTTTCATTATATAAAGGTCAACACAGTATTTCTCCGCCTGTACCTTACACATTTCTGCATATCTTCCACCCTTTACAATAAGCTGGGAATGTGTGCCGCTTTCGGCAATGGTGCCGTGGTCAAGCAGAACTATCCTGTCGGCGTCCTTTGTTGTGGAAAGACGGTGGGAAATGAGGATAACTGCCTGATTTTCCGAGTTTTCCGGCATACTTTTGTTAAGGCGGTATTCTGCAATAGGGTCAAGTGCCGACGGTTTATCATTCTTTTTCATTTTGTACTCATTTCTGTATTTCAGCTTGTTAATTTTATCCAATATAATGAGTATATCAGCAATGCAATTGATAGTCAAGCATTTGATGAATAAAACTGCCGTTATACGAAAATACCCATACTAAAAAACAAAGCCGTGAAGACCTCGGCAGTCTTCACAGCTTTTAAGTTTTTATATTTATTCGTAAGAAGAAGTGCTGCTTTCCGACGGTTCTCTAAAGCCTTCCGGCGGCTCCTTCATCTGACCCCTGCCTCCGGGGAACTCCTTACCGTCGGGGCTGCCGAAATTCTGTGCCATACCGCTTGCACCCGTCGCAATGACAACTCCTCCTGTGATTTTGCCCGAGCCGCCATAATCAAGTGCACAGTTTCCGTTGTTTGTGGGTCCGCTTACATAAAGCTCGCCCCCCGAAACGGTCAAAGGTCCGTTTGCATCAACGCCGCCGCAATGCTTCTGCTCACAGCTCTGAATTTCGGAGAAAAAGGCTCGGCTCAGCGTGTGCTGAAAATAACTATCCCCGAAAATCTTGATTATGACGGTCTTTTTGACGACCTTTTCAAAACCTATGTGAAAAGCTATTCCCTTGACAAGATAAAAACCACGAACATGGGTACGCTTTATGAGCTGCAGTATCTTATCACCCTTAAAGAAAACAATGTGCCTAAGGAATTTCTCGATGAAATACGCTGCTGCAACGGCAATCTGAATATTGTCTGCTGCAAGGAAACGAGCGGAGAGATTTTATGAGCCTTTGATTGACTTTTTCGCTGTCAGCCTTATAATATTTAACAGGAACAATTTTTTCTGAAAGTCGGGTGAAGGATATGCGTTTGCCGATAGCCGAGGACGAGCTTGACCCGGCGGAAGCTCTGACTGTATTTTTTGAAAAGAATCATTTTTCGGTGGACGCTGTGAATGACGGTTTTTCCGCTTATGAATACGGCTCATCGGGTGAATATGACGGAATTAT
>CAMAIG010000087.1 GCA_945835085.1 uncultured Ruminococcus sp.
AGATAAAGGGCGGAAAAATAACCTGTGTGATCTCCTCAAAGGAGGGTGCATATGCCCTTGAAAGAGCGGCGCAGAACGGCATAAAGGGGATAGTGCTGCCCCGAAAGGATTACACCGACAGCCATGAATACAGCAAAGCAATGCTTGAAACACTTCAGGCGGAGAATGCGGATATCATAGTCTATGCAGGCTTCATGACCATTCTCGATGAACAGGTCTGCAAGGCATACCCATTTAAAATGGTCAATGTCCATCCCGCCCTTATCCCCTCATTCTGCGGCAAGGGCTATTACGGACTGAGGGTGCATGAGGAAGCGCTGGCAAGGGGCGTAAAGGTAACGGGAGCGACCGTCCATTTCGTTACGGAGGAATGTGACGGGGGACCGATAATCCTCCAGAAAGCGGTTGAGATAAAACACGGCGACACCCCCGAAATACTGCAGAAACGAGTAATGGAGCAGGCGGAATGGAAAATACTTCCCAAGGCAGTATCACTGCTCTGCGAGGAAAAGATACGCATAGAAAACGGCGTCGCATACGCCGAAGAATAACAGCCGAAAGGACGAAGGAAACATGAAAACATTATCTCTTGAAAACGAGCTTAGCTCAAACGCATATCCCGGCAGAGGAATAGTTATCGGCAGGTCTGCCGACGGAAAGACCGCTGTGACAGCTTATTTTATCATGGGCAGAAGCGTAAATTCCCGCAACAGAGTTTTCACCGAAACAGAGGACGGCATCAAGACCGAGGCTGCCGATCCCTCCAAGCTTTCCGACCCACATCTTATCATTTATTCTCCCGTCAGAGTCCTCGGCAATAAGACCATCGTAACAAACGGCGACCAGACCGACACCATTTACGAGCTTATGGACAAGCAGCAGACCTTTGAGCAGTCCCTCAGAACAAGAGAATATGAGGACGACGCTCCCAACTATACACCGAGAATTTCAGGCATCATGCATATCGGAAACGGCGAATACAACTATGCAATGTCCATTCTTAAATCCGCAGACGGCAACCCCGACTGCCGTGAGAGATTTACATTCAGCTATTCCTCTCCATTAAGCGGCGTGGGACATTTTATCCATACCTATATGGGCGACGGAAATCCTCTCCCCAGCTTCGAGGGCGAGCCTAAAAAGGTTGAGATAGGCAATGATGATATCGACGCTTTTGCGGCAAAGGTATGGGCGGCTCTCAATGAGGATAACAAGGTTTCTCTCTTTGTAAGATATATCGACATTGCAACAGGCAAGTATGAGTCAAGAATTATCAATAAGTATTCCAAAAACTGATTTTGAAAGGAACGATGACCATGTCAAACGAAATGCAGCTTAAATACGGATGCAACCCCAATCAGAAGCCTTCAAGAATATTTATCGAGGAGGGCGAGCTTCCTATTGAGGTATTAAACGGCAAGCCCGGCTATATCAATCTCCTTGACGCCTTTAACGGCTGGCAGCTTGTAAGAGAGCTTAAAAAGGCAACGGGACTTTGCGCCGCAACCTCCTTCAAGCACGTTTCTCCCGCAGGTGCCGCTGTTGGCAGACCTCTTTCCGATACTCTCAAGAAGATCTACTGGGTAGACGATCTGGGCGAGCTTTCTCCTCTCGCTTGTGCCTATGCAAGAGCAAGAGGTGCCGACAGAATGTCCTCCTACGGTGATTTCATCGCACTTTCCGATGTCTGCGACGTATGCACCGCAAAAATGATACAGCGTGAGGTTTCCGACGGCGTTATCGCTCCCGGTTATACCGATGAGGCTCTTGAAATTCTAAAGTCCAAGAGAAAGGGCACATACAATATCATTAAGATAGACGAGTCCTATGTTCCCGCTCCTATCGAGCGCAAGCAGGTTTTCGGCGTTACCTTCGAGCAGGGCAGAAACGAGCTTGATATCAATAAGGAGCTTCTTGCAAATATTGTTACAGACAACAAGAATATCCCCGAGGACAAGAAGATAGACCTTATCATCTCCCTTATCACTCTCAAATATACACAGTCCAACTCCGTTTGCTATGTTAAGGACGGACAGGCTATCGGCATTGGTGCAGGTCAGCAGTCAAGAATACACTGCACACGTCTTGCAGGTCAGAAGGCTGACAACTGGTGGCTCAGACAGTGCCCCAAGGTAATGGAGCTTCCTTTCAGAGATGATGTAAGACGTGCAGACAGAGATAATGCCATTGATGTTTATATCGGTGATGAATATGAGGACGTTCTCCGTGACGGCGAATGGGAAAAGGTATTCACCGAAAAGCCTTCCGTATTCACAAGAGAGGAAAAGAAGGAATGGCTTGCAAAGAACACAGACGTTGCTCTCGGCTCCGACGCATTCTTCCCCTTCGGCGACAATATCGAGCGTGCAAATAAGTCCGGCGTTAAGTATATCGCACAGCCCGGCGGCTCTATCCGTGACGACAACGTTATCGAAACCTGCAATAAGTACGATATCGCAATGGCATTTACAGGTATCAGACTGTTCCATCACTAATAAAAGGGAGAACACCCATGACACCCGTATCTGTCAGAAGGGCGGTCTATGCATACGCAAATGATCCCATGAATAAATCATCCGAAAGGAATTGAGAATATGAAAATATTAGTAGTAGGCGGCGGCGGACGAGAGCACGCCATCATAATGAAGCTTGCCGAATCTCCCAAGGTAGAAAAGCTCTACTGCACTCCCGGAAACGGCGGTATTTCCCGCTATGCGGAGTGCTTTGACGTAAAGGCAACGGATATTGAGGGCGTTGTAAAGCTTGCCAAGGAGCTTAAGGTTGATATGGTAGCCGTAGCTCCCGACGATCCTCTTGTTCTCGGAATGGTTGACGCACTTAATGCCGAGGGCATCATGACCTTCGGACCCAACAAGGCAGCGGCAATTATCGAGGGCAGCAAGGTTTTCTCCAAGAACCTTATGAAAAAATACAATATCCCCACTGCTTTCTATGAGGTTTTCTCCGACAGCGACTCTGCCATTGCATATCTTAAGCAGCAGAACAGCTATCCTGCTGTAATAAAGGCTGACGGTCTTGCTCTCGGAAAGGGAGTTATCATTGCTCAGAATGAAGAAGAAGCAGTGGCGGCTGTCAGATCCATGATAGATGACAAGCAGTTCGGTGACAGCAGCTCAACTGTTGTAATTGAAGAATTCCTCACAGGTCCCGAGGTTTCCGTTCTCTCCTTCACAGACGGAAAAACTGTTGTGCCCATGATATCCTCCATGGACCACAAGCGTGCCTACGACAATGACGAGGGACTTAACACAGGCGGTATGGGAACCGTTGCTCCCAACCCCTATTACACCGATGAGGTGGCAAAGGAATGCATGGAAAAGATATTCCTGCCCACTATTAATGCAATGAATGCCGAGGGCAGGACTTTCAAGGGCTGTCTGTATTTCGGTCTTATGATAACACCAAAGGGACCCAAGGTGATAGAATACAACTGCCGCTTCGGCGATCCCGAAACACAGGTAGTTCTTCCCCTTCTTGACGCCGATCTCTGTGAGATATTTGAGGCAATCTACAACGGCACTCTTGCAGATGTGGAAATCAAGTGGAAGAAGGAATACTGCACCTGCGTGGTAATGGCATCGGGGGGTTATCCCGTTTCCTATGCAAAGGGCATTGAGATGCAGGGCATGGATGACATGGGTCAGGTAGATGGCGCTTTCGTTTATCATGCGGGCACGAAGTATGAAAACGGCAGGTTCTATACAGCAGGCGGACGAGTTCTCGGCGTGACATCACACGGTGCAACGCTTTCGGAGGCACTGGAAAGGTCCTATGCCGCTGTTGACAAGATAACCTTTGAGAATGCTCATTTCCGTCATGATATCGGAAAGAGAGCTATGCAGGCTATCAAGTAATAATAGAAAAGCAGTATCCGAAAAAATGGATACTGCTTTTTTGAATTTAGTATTAATCGGTAAGCCGGCAGATTATCTCGTTTGAAACGAGAAAGCCCTTTACGGTAAGAGCGATACGTCCGTCCTTTATTGTAAGCAGCCCGTATTTTTCAAGAGGGGCTGCTTTTTTTATTATCCTGTCTGCCATGCTTCCCGCCTGAGAAAGCTCAAAGCCTTCGGACAGCCTGAGTGCAAGCATGATCCTTTCGGACAGGGAACAGGGAGTGTCGTCGGTAACTATCTCCTTCTGCCTGTCAGCTTCTATAAATCCATGGATATCACGGGGGACCGAAAATCGCTTCCCTTTATAAAGGGAATGGGCTGACGGACCAATGCCGATATATTCGCCGCACTGCCAGTATTTGAGATTGTGACGGCACTCTCTTCCTTTTTGAGCAAAGTTTGATATCTCATACTGAAATAAGCCGTGACCTTGAAGCTCATTTACCGTCAGCTCATAGAGATCCGCAGCCTTATCCGGGTCGGCACAGCTTTCCGTAAGCTCCTTGTTTAATGAAAGAGGAGTGCCCTCCTCAATTTTCAGAATATATGCGGAGATGTGGTTCACGCCTGATGCACAAAGTCGTTCAATGCTGCTTTTTACGCTGCTTTCGTCCTGACAGGGTATTCCCAGCATAAGATCGGCTGAAATGTTCTCAAAGCCTGCCTTGTGTGCATTTTTTATGGCAGCCTCGGCTGTTTTTGCGTCATGGAGCCTGCCCAGAGCATTAAGCTCCCTGTCACACAAGGACTGCACGCCGAAGGATATACGGTTTATCCCCGCAGAAAAAAATCCCGAAAGCTTTTCTATGTCGGCGGATTCGGGATTTATCTCAGCGGATATTTCAGCACCCTCAGCTATATCTGCAGCGCAAAGGATATCGTATACCTGCCCGGACGAAAGGAGCGAGGGCGTTCCTCCACCGAAATAAACGGTATCATAGCTTTCACCGTATGCTCTGATATTTCTGATAACTGCCCCTGTGTATTCTGCCCCGGGCATCTCGCCGCCCAGGGAATAAAAGTCGCAGTAAGCGCATTTTCGGCGGCAGTAGGGCACATGAATGTATAGTCCTATTTTATTCATCAAGCTTCAGCACAGCCATAAACGCCTCCTGAGGCACCTCCACGGTTCCCAGCTGACGCATACGCTTCTTGCCCTCCTTCTGCTTTTCCAGCAGCTTCTTCTTTCGGGTGATATCGCCGCCGTAGCACTTAGCGAGAACGTCCTTTCGCATTGCCTTAACGGTTTCCCTGGCAATGACCTTGCCGCCTATAGCAGCCTGGATAGGCACCTCGAACAGCTGACGGGGGATATTATCCTTTAGCTTCTCGGCAATTTTTCTTGCCCTTGCGTAAGCCTTGTCGGCATGGATAATAAAGGAGAGCGCATCAACGATATCGCCGTTTAGCAGCACATCAAGCTTAACGAGCTTGGAAGGAGCATAGCCCATGAACTCATAGTCAAAGGACGCATATCCTCTTGTGCGGGATTTAAGTGCATCAAAGAAATCATACACTATCTCATTGAGAGGAAGCTCATAATGAAGCTCAACTCTTGTTTCGTCAAGATACTTCATATCCTTGAAGATACCTCGTCTGTCCTGACAAAGATCCATTATATTTCCCACATACTCCGAGGGTGAGAGGATAGAAGCCTTTACCATAGGCTCCTCCGCCGAAGCAATCACGGAAGTGTCGGGGAAGTTTGAGGGGTTGTCGATAAAAACTGTTTCACCGCTTGTGAGATTTACCTTGAAGATAACGGAAGGAGCGGTGGTAACAAGATCGAGATTGTATTCTCTCTCCAGTCTTTCCTGAATGATCTCCATATGGAGAAGTCCAAGAAAGCCGCAGCGGAAGCCGAAGCCGAGAGCGGCAGAGGTTTCGGGTTCAAAGGAAAGTGCAGCGTCATTGAGCTGTAGCTTTTCAAGAGCGTCACGGAGATCGCCGTATTTAGCTCCGTCGGCGGGATAAATACCCGAGAATACCATGGGATTTACCTCTCTGTAACCGGGAAGCGGCTCATCACAGGGATTATCGCCGTCTGTAACGGTATCTCCCACCTTCGTATCACCGATATATTTAATTGAAGCGGAAATATATCCTACCTCGCCCGCATGAAGCTCTCCTGCATTCACAAGCTCCGTAGCACCCATGTAACCTGCTTCGACTACATCAAATTCCGCACCCGTTGCCATAAGTCTGATCTTCTGACCGATCCTTACCGAGCCGTCAACAACTCTCACATATATGATAACGCCCTTGTATGAGTCATAATAGCTGTCGAAAATAAGCGCCTTTAGAGGAGCGTCTGGGTCGCCCTTAGGAGCGGGCACCTCAGCGGCAATTTTTTCAAGCACAGCCTTAACATTTGTACCGAGCTTTGCGGAAATTCTCGGAGCGTCCATTGCAGGAATGCCGATAACGCTCTCAACCTCTGCACAAACCCGTTCAGGCTCGGCAGAGGGAAGGTCTATCTTGTTCACCACGGGGAGAACTTCAAGATCATGCTCAATGGCAAGGTAAGTGTTTGCAAGGGTCTGGGCTTCAATGCCCTGAGAAGCGTCAACAATAAGAACAGCGCCCTCACAGGCTGCCAGTGAACGGGAAACCTCATAGTTAAAGTCAACGTGACCGGGAGTGTCGATGAGATTAAAAACATATTCCCTGCCGTCATCAGCTGTATATAGAAGGCGTACAGCTCTTGCCTTTATGGTGATACCTCGTTCTCTCTCAATGTCCATGTTATCAAGGAGCTGGTCCTCCATATCTCTCTTGGCAAC
>CAMAIG010000088.1 GCA_945835085.1 uncultured Ruminococcus sp.
GACAGCATTTCGAGGGGAGGCGAACACGACCGCCTCCCCTTTTAACTTATCCCCATAAAACTTACTTTCAAAAACGTGCCGGTGGCACGTTTTTGACAAAGCAACTGTTATAAAGGTTTCGGCACAATATATCTTTTAATTGTTCAACATAAAGACCGCCATAGCCTAAAGCCATGACGGTCTTTTAACATCATATTTATTCCGAAATCAGAGCATATGCGCTCTCAGCTCATCGCCGCTCTGTCTGCAAAGATAAGCGGGAGGAATGTCGAAGATGGTCTTGCAGCCGCAGGCACCTTCCTTGTTGAGCCTGTAAGCAGCCCTTGCGAAAGCAATAATAACGCTTGAAGTAAATTCGGGATTGGAATCAAGCTTCAGGCTGAACTCAATAACATGGTTATTGGAGCTGTTCTCGCCGGTCTTTCCCGTGCGGATAACAAAGCCGCCGTGAGGGATACCGCTGTGATCTCTTAAAAGCTCCTCCTCGGTAATAAAATGAACCGTGGTGTCATAATCCGCAAAATAGTTGGGCATTTCCTTGATATCCTTCTCTATCTGAGCAAGATCTGCACCCTCCTCGGGAACAACGAAGCACTCTCTTGTGTGCTTCTCACGGGTAGTAAGCACGGGATTTTCGCCGTTTCTTACTCTCTCAAGAGCGCTTTCAACGGGAATAGTGTACTGCTTGCCGTTCTTAACGCCCTTAACACGTCTGATAGCGTCGGAATGACCCTGGCTCACGCCCTTGCCCCAGAAGGTGTAGTCGCTGCCCTCGGGAAGAACAGCATTGCCGTACATTCTCATAAGTGAGAAAAGACCGGGGTCCCAGCCGATGGAAATGATGCCCACCTTGCCGGAAGCCTTGGCAGCCTTGTCAACATTCTCAAAATGCTGAGGTATCTTAGCATGAGTATCGAAGCTGTCGATAACGTTGAAATACTTAGCAAATTCGGGAGTCTGTACGGGAAGGTCATTAGCGCTGCCGCCGCATAGGATAAGCACGTCGATCTCGGAAGCGTGAGCGGGAGCGTCATTTACGGAATAAACGGGAACGCCCTCGGTCATTATCTTAACGGAAGCGGGGTCACGTCGGGTAAAAACAGCAGCAAGGGTCATATCGTCATTCTGGCGGACAGCGTATTCAACGCCCTTTCCCAGGTTGCCGTATCCTAAAATACCAATACGGATAGTCATAATAGCTCAATCTCCTGTTCTATAATTTACGCAGGGTCCGAAAAATGCAAGTCGGACAGTTTTATCCTGCAAATATCGCATAAAAATATGATATCAAAAAATTTATAAAATGTCAATAGTTTCAGAGCAAAATATTGCAAAAAAAAAGAGCTGCTGCAACTGCCCGAATACGGGCATTATGCAACAGCTCTCTGAATTTGCTGCAATCAATCGGCACTATTCTCCTCCGCAGGACGTATCCTTGTGCGCTTGAATTCCATTTTCAGCTGACGGGGAAGGAAAAGCTCCATGCCGTCAAGTATCTTTTCCGAGGGAGTGAAGATAATTCTCACATTATCGCCGCTTTTGTGCTTGAAATCCAGGAAATATTCCCCCTTGCCCGTGCCGTCGGAAGCAAGGACCGTGGTAACGCCGTCGGCAGCCTCGGGAGCATTTTCGAGAAGCCCGAAAGCCGTAGCCTCCTGTAAAACAGCGGTAACAAGGCGCTTTCTCTTTCTCTTGCCGATGACCTTGTCCACATCAAGCTCGCCGTTTGAAACGATATACTCATATTCGCAGCCGATGCCCGTCAGAAGATAATAAGCTCCGTAAACCACAAGACCCGCAGGCACAAGGCTGATAGGAGGAATAATGCAAAGCATGAAAAATGCCGAAAGAAGCAGAGCGCCCAGGCAGATCAGCACCTTTTTGACATTATCTCCCCCTGTTGCCTGCTTTTCCACAAGATATTCCGCATAAAAATCGCTGTTAACCATAAAAATAAGATCACCTTTCATAGAATACTATACATCATTATAACACAAAAAAAGAAAATATTCAAGAAAAAATGCTTGCAATTTCGGAAAAAGTTGTGTATAATAGAAGGGTAAATAAAATATCTGTACACAAACACCTTGACCGGACACAGTAAGCAGTCTGCATCAGAGCATGAAAAGAGAAGGAAGCCCCGGGCTGAAAGCTTCCCCTTGCCGCAAGCTGCCGAAATTCCCCCGTGAGTGGCTGTCCTGAAAAAAAGTAGGGGCAGACGCAGAAGCTGCGTTAAAGCAGAGAGAATGACGGTTCTCACAGAGGGTATATCCCTCAGATTTGTACGGGTGGTTGCAGAGATATTTTATCCTGTCCTGTATCGGCAAAATAAGCTGAGCGGGATTTTTTTATTATCTAAGGAAAGGAAAATAGCAGATGAAAGAACAGTTAGAAAAAATTCTGGCAGCAGCAAAGAGCGAGCTTGAAGGCTGCTGCGACCTTAAAGCAATGGAAGAGCTGAGAGTAAAATTCCTTGGCAAAAAGGGCGAGCTTACGGGAATACTCAAGCAGATGGGAGGACTTTCCGCCGAGGAAAGACCCGTTATCGGACAGCTTGCAAACAAGGTGCGCTCTGATATCGAAGCCACACTAACCGCAAAGGCAGAGGCGCTCAAATCAGCCGCAGCCGAGAAGAAAATGAAGGAAGAAACCATCGACGTAACACTCCCCGGAAAAGCACCTCAGCCCGGAAGACTGCACCCCCTCACCGCAACACTTGAAGAGGTAAAGGAAATATTTCTCGGCATGGGCTTTGATATAGTAGACGGACCCGAGGTAGAAACCGACCACTACTGCTTCGAAGCGCTTAATATGCCAAAGCACCACCCCGCAAGAGATACCCAGGACACCTTCTATGTAAATGACAACGTAGTCCTGAGAACACAGACCTCCTCCGTCCAGATAAGAACAATGGAGCAGAGAAAGCCTCCCATCAGAATTATCTCTCCGGGAAGAGTTTACCGTTCCGATGCTGTTGATGCAACACATTCTCCCCTTTTCCATCAGATAGAGGGACTTGTTATCGACAAGGGCATCACCCTCGGAGATCTTTACGGCACCCTTGATCTTCTCATGAAGAAGCTTTACGGCGCAGATGCAAAGATACGTCTTCGTCCTCATCATTTCCCCTATACAGAGCCTTCCGCAGAGGTAGACCTCATGTGCTTCAACTGCGGCGGAAAGGGCTGCTCCATGTGCAAGAACGAGGGCTATGTTGAGCTTCTTGGCTCGGGCATGGTACACCCCGAGGTACTCAGGGGCTGCGGAATAGACCCCGAGGTATACAGCGGCTTTGCATTCGGAATAGGACTTGAGCGTATCACCATGGGACGCTATCACATCAACGATATGCGCCTGCTTTACGAGAATGATATGAGATTTTTAGGTCAGTTCTGATAATATGGGAACTGTCCATAAGAATGATCTTTTTCTGCTTTATAAAAAGTGCTTTAAGAAAAAGCAGCGGTTATGGAATGTGCTGAGCATAGCATACACCCTTATTCTGATACCGCTGATAAAAGCCCTTGACGGAACGGATTACAGCACCCTATGGAGGATAATTTCCATAACAGCGGCTGTACTGCTTTATGCAATGAACTTTTCCCAGAGCAGGAAGATGAAAAAGCAGCTTGAAGCAATATCCGACAACACTGCCGAAAAGATATCCGCAGAGCTTGAAAGCAGCGAGAAATTCAGATGCTTTGCATTTACATCTGAATACATTTTCTCAACCGAAGGACTGATTCTTCCCTATTATGAGATAGAAGAGATCATCACAAACACATATGTGGGTTCCCCTTCCGCTACTAACATCCTTTTTAAAACGAGAAGCTTCGGAAATCTCCGTATTCCCGTGGGGCTGGGATATATGAACGAAAGCTTTTATAATATGCTTTCTCAAAGGTGTCCCAATGCGGAAATTTTATTCCGTGTGAATTATCAGAAAGCGGATATGGAGGAATATTTCAATACCGTCAGAGCAGAAAGCATTACAGTTATCAGAAAAAAAAAAGGAGGATAAATATAAATGGATCTTTCAATGAGATGGCTCTCCGATTATGTAGACATCGGAGAAATGACAATAAAAGACTACTGTGCAGGGCTGACAATGAGCGGCTCCAAGGTAGAAAGATATGATACCGAGGGAAGCGAGATCTCCCGGGTAGTAGTGGGCAAGATACTTGATGTAAAGCCCCACGAGGATTCCGACCACCTTGTAGTGTGTCAGGTAGACGTAGGTGAGGCAGAGCCTGTGCAGATAGTAACAGGCGCTCCCAATATCAGAGAAAACAACATCGGGGATCTTGTACCCGCAGCCCTTGACGGCTCAACACTTCCCGGGGGCGTGAAGATAAAGAAGGGCAAGCTCAGAGGAGTAGCGTCCAACGGAATGCTCTGCTCCCTTGGAGAGCTGGGACTTACCACCCATGATTTCCCCTATGCCATAGCCGACGGCATCTTTATCCTTGACCCCGCAGACTGCGGCAAGGCGCTTACTCCCGGCATGGATATAAAGGAAGCCATCGGACTTAACGATACCACCGTAGAGTTCGAGATAACCTCCAACCGTCCTGACTGTATGTCCGTCCTTGGACTTGCAAGAGAAACAGCCGCAACCTTCGACCTTCCCCTTAATATCAAGGAGCCTGCATTTAAGGGAATAGGCGGCGATATCAACGATATCCTGAAAGTTGAGATACAGAATAAGGAGCTTTGCTCACGCTATATCGCAGGCGTTGTAAAGAATGTTAAAATAGGACCCTCTCCTCTCTGGATGAGAGAAAGACTTCGTGCAAGCGGAGTGCGCCCCATCAACAATTTCGTTGATATCACAAACTATGTAATGCTTGAATACGGCCACCCCATGCACGCATTTGATATCCGCTATATAAACGGCAATTCCATCAATATCAGAAGCGCCTCCGAGGGCGAGAAGATAACCACCCTTGACGGCGTAGAGAGAACTCTCACCGATAAAATGCTCGTTATCGCAGATGCCGAAAAGCCCGTGGCAGTAGCAGGCGTAATGGGCGGCGAGTACAGCGGAATAATGGACGATACCGTGGACGTAGTTTTCGAAGCAGCCTGCTTTGACGGTGCAAGCGTAAGAACCACCGCAAAGGCTCTCGGAATGAGAACAGACGCCTCCGCACGCTTTGAAAAGGGACTTGACCCCAGAATGTGCAAGCCCGCAATACTTCGTGCCTTTGAGCTTGTAGAGGAGCTTGGCTGCGGCGAGGTCGTAAGCAATATTATCGACTGCTCAAACGGCGTAGATACTCAGAAGACCGCACCCTTTGATGCAAAGTGGATAAACGATTTCCTTGGCACAGACATCTCCGAGGAGGATATGATAAAGTACCTTGCAAAGCTTGAAATAACCGTCAAGGACGGCATTGCCTATGCACCTCCTTACAGAATAGATATCGAGTATAAGAACGATATTGCCGAGGAAGTGGCAAGACTTTACGGCTATAACAATATCCCCCAGACCATAATCAGGGGAGTAGCCAGCGGCGAGCTTACACCCGCACAGAAGTTCACCCGCAAGGTAATGAACACCGCCTGTGCCCTGGGAGCAAATGAGATAACCACCTTCTCCTTTATCTCACCCAAGTATTTTGATAAGATAAGGCTGCCCGAGGACAGCGCACTCAGAAACACCGTAGTTATCACAAATCCTCTTGGTGAGGATACCTCCGTAATGAGAACCACCCTTCTCCCCTCCATGTGTGAGGTACTTGCAAGGAACTATAACAGCAGAAATGCCGAAGCGTGCCTGTTTGAACTGGGCAATGAATATCTTCCTAAGGGCGGGGAGCTTCCCGAGGAGCCTGCAAGGCTCTGCATCGGAATGTACGGCGACAATTATGATTTTTACAGCCTCAAGGGAATAGTAGAAAAGCTTCTTGATGTTCTTGGCATCACAGGAGTAAGCTATGAGCCCTGCAAGGGTGTTTCCGATAATTTCGGCGAAGCACCTGCATTCCACCCGGGAAGATGTGCCGAGGTATATGCAAGTGGCAAGGCGCTTGGAATATTCGGAGAGCTTCACCCCGAAACCGCCGAAAACTATGGCATCGGCACAAAGGTGTATGCAGCAAAGCTTGACCTTCCCGAAATGATGGAGCAGTGCGCACCAAAGACATATAAGCCCCTGCCAAAGTACCCCGCAAGCACAAGAGATCTTGCAGTAGTATGTGACGACAGCATACCCGTGGCACATCTTGAAAAGGCGATCACCGAGGGTGTAGGAAAGATACTTGAAAACATCAAGCTCTTTGACGTATATAAGGGCAAGCAGATAGCAGATGGCAAGAAGTCCGTGGCATTCAGCATAGTAATGCGTTCACATGAAGGCACACTGACCGACGAGCAGGCAGACGCAGCAGTAAAGAAAGCGCTCAAAAAGCTTGCAGAGCTTGGCGCAGAAATACGTTCATAACTAAAAAAGCTAAACAGCACATCACTTGTACAGTCAACAAATGATGTGCTGTTTTTCTTTGCTCAAACAGTGACCGCCGTTTTGTATAGTATTGATAAATTGGAATTTAGCGGGGAGCGCCCCGCGGCGAGGTCGCGCTGTTGATTTGTGCAGTAAAGTTAATTTGTACCCGCGTCGGTAGATTTTGCTTCAGTGCGATAAATGGGAATTTAGCGGGGAGCGCCCCGCGGCGAAGTCGCGCCGTGAATATGTG
>CAMAIG010000089.1 GCA_945835085.1 uncultured Ruminococcus sp.
ATTTAACATATTATTCACAATATTCTGTGAAAATATGATATAATTTTAGATAACAGAAGTATGTGTATCGTTAAGAAGGTTTTATAAAGTGAAAAGAATTATTATTTTGATGCTGACGGCGCTGATGCTGTTTTGCGGCTGCACGGAGATACCCGAAGCCGAGGAGGCTGTCGCAACAACGGCAACGGAGCCTGAACCTCAGCCATATCCCGTAACGGCAGAGGGACTTGTATTTAACAGCTCACCCTCCTCGGTAGGCTCTCTATCCCCGGCGGTAACGGAGATAATATTTGAGCTGGGCTTTGGTGACAGGCTTGTCTGCCGAAGCAGCTACTGTGATTATCCCGAGGAAGCTCTCGCTATTCCGGAAGCGGGGTCCGGAGCAAATCCCGATTTTGACCGCATAACAGATCTTCACCCGGAGCTGCTCATTACGCAAAGCCCCATCGCAAACAAGGATCTTAACCGTCTGCATGAGGCGGGGATAACCGTAATGCAGCTGCCCGTGGCAGACAGCCTTGACAGCCTTTATAATATGTATATCACTCTTTCGGAGATATTTTCGGGGAGCATAGAGGGCAGTGACCTGGCAGAAAATGCGGTGTCGGGGCTGAAAGCGGCGATGGCAAGCGCAAAAGGCTCCTGTGAAAGTGTACTGTTTATAATGAACATCACCTCTGAGGGCATATCCGCAGCAACGGGGGACACCTTTGCAGGGGATTATGTTTCTCATTTCGGAAGGAATTCGGCTTCATCGGGCAGGAGCTTTTTTATAACCTCGGAGGAGCTTATTGAATGGGACCCTCAGGTCATCTTCCTTGCTCACCCACTGACTGCCGATGATATCGACACTGAAATAGCCGAGGAGCTTTCCGCCTTTGAAAACGAATATGTTTATGTTATTGACGGCTCGCTCCTTGAACGTCCCACAACAAGGCTTGAGAGCATAACCCGTTCCATTGCGGAAACTGTCCGTGAGGCAACGGGAGGAACGTCATTTGAAGGGGGATTTGCGGTAATTCCCGAGGAAACTGAGAACGTATCAACCGTTGACGAGGATAACGACAGTGAAAATGTTAACTAAATGTTAATTCGTATTATCGGCAAAAAATACAAATAATAATGGTAATGCTCCTCGAAGAATTGTGACAAATTTTTCTTCGGGGAGTTTTAGTTTGCCTATGGGAACAGTATGCTTTGTCAGACTCTGACAAAATATTGCGGTTTTCGGAGGATAAAATATATGTATCTGCACAAACAGGGGCAAATATGTACGATTTGTGCGGGATTTGCATTTATATCATCAAGACAGTATCATAATATCATAAACTTATTTCCAAAACGGAAATTTATTGGGGAGGCAATTTCATGTCAAATGCAAAAAACAAAAAACTTTACTCTATAATAGTAGTGGGACTTATGGCAGCGCTTGTTTATGTGGGAAATTATTTCCAGATAAAGATTCCCAACGGCGCTCTTGTAACAAGAATACATCTGGGAAATTCCATGTGTCTGCTTGCGGGACTTCTTTTCGGAAGACTGAAGGGAGGACTTTCCTCGGGTATCGGAGCAGCGCTTTTCGATCTTTTTGATCCTGTATATATAGTATCCGCACCCTATACATTCTTCTCGAAATTTGCAATGGGCTTTACAGCAGGACATATCAGAAAGCACAGCAAGAACGAGAAATCGGCTGTTATTGCAGCAGCGATAGTCGGCCAGCTCGTATATATCGTGCTTTATCTTCTCAAGACCTTCCTTGGTCAGATAATGCTTGGGGAGCCTGCTTCCGTAGCGCTTGAAATGACGGGAGTAAACGCAATAACCTCTTCCATAAACGGTGTACTTGCCTGTGTGATAGCAGTCCCTCTTTATTTTGCACTTTCCGCAGCCTTAAAGAAAACAGGCATCGGCGAGCTTATCACCGAAAAGGAGGAGAAGAAGGGCTGGCTCAATCCTCTTACCGCACTTCTCACAGCATTTGCAGTGGTTGTAACAGCGATCTATTCCATTGACCTTGCAAACACAAAGAAGGCTGAAAAGAAGCAGGCAGAAAAGGAGCAGGCATATATTCAGCAGATCGACGATCTGAAATATCAGCTTGAATATCTTTACGAGCAGATGGGCGTGGATATCCCCGAGATACCCAGCGAAGAAGCTGCCGAATAACCGAAAAAAAGACCTGCTGTGATGCATAATCACAGCAGGCATTTTTGTTTTTATTCGAAATATTCTCCGTAAGGGTCATAGAAATTGTCATCGGTAGTAGTAACGTCCTCGGAGGTCATGTAATCATCGGTGGGAGTGCTGTAATCCTGATTTGAGGAGTCGTTGGTATAATCCGCACTGCCCTCACCGAAGCAGGAATAATTTGTGCGGGCAAGATAATCGGCAGCACCCTGAACGATTGCGTTTGCTATGCCGCTCTGATGCTCGGAGTTTGCAAGCGCCATTGCCTCGGTGTAGTTGGTGACAAATCCGCATTCAATGAGAATGGAGGGGAAATCCTGCTGCTGGGTAACAAAGAAGTAGTTGTATTTAGCTCCTCTGTCCATGCCGCCCTCGCCATGGACCTCGCTTCCCAGATAAGCGCCTATCCTTGAAGAAACGCATTTTGCCAGGGGCTGGGAAAAGGGCGTGAAATAATATGCTTCCGAGCCTCTTGCGCTTTCGCCTGCGGAATTACAGTGTATCGACATGAAAATATCGGGTCTGTACTGCCTTGAGATCGAGGCTCTCTGGGAGGTCACATATGTTTCGCTTTCGGTTTTGAGGCGTATGACATTTGCACCCTTAGCTTCAAGCTTCTGAGCCACAAGCTTTGCAATGGCAAGATTTGCCTCCTGTTCCTTGATGTGTCCCACAGCGCCGGGGTCAAAGGCAGAGGCACCCGTATAACCGTGACCCGGGTCAATAACAATGGTAGCACCTTCAAGAGTGCTTCTGCAGCCGTTAAATCTGAAAACGAGATTGCCTTCATCATCATAGGAGGAGGTCACTCCGCCGAATACTCCCGACTGCCTGAGTGTGAGAGTGAGCCTTGTTTTGGTAAGCTCGCCCACATCGTAGCTGTCCCATGTTCCCGTTGTGAACACTGCACTGTCGGGGAAGGTTATGCTTCCTGCGGAAATGGAAGTGACATAATCGAAGGTTATCACAACGGAGGAGGCGTTAAAGCCCGATACATAATAATTTCCGTTGTCGCCGCTGTTGTAGTCAACTCCTCTGAAGGACATTGAAAATGGTATCCTTGTCTTTGTCCTGAGCTTAATAACGGTGTCGGTGCCGTCCTTGCCCGCACTTGCGATGCTGATGGGATTTGAGCCCAGGGGCTTGTTATCGAGAATATTAACATCGCTTGTCTTTATTCGCTTGCCGGAGTTTGTAAGGTAATAATCCGTACCCGAGTATGTAACGGTCTTTACATGATAGTCAAGAGTGCCCGCAGGGAGCCTTGCCATATCGGGAGTGGGATCGGTGCTTGTGGTCTTGTAGTCATAGACCATGGTATTGTCGCTTTTAATTTCAAGGAGATTGCCGCTGTAATCGTTAAGTATCTCCGCAAGAGCGTTAACGATTATACGGCAGCCTGTGCGGCTCTCGTTAAAATCTCCCGTTTTGGTGTGATATGTGCCGTAAAATGTTACAGTGCCAAGATCAATATCCTGTCCCTTTTTGCCTTCGGGAGCAATGTATGTACCGATATATTTGGTGTAGTTGGAGTTAGGGTCGATCTCGTCGGTCTGGCTCTCAACAGGCTTTAGCTCAATGCTCTTGCCGTTAATTTCTGCAGTAACGTCGGAACCTTTGTAGGCAATGGCGCTGAGCGTAACTGCCGACTGTTCTTCTATCCTCATTTCGCCTCCCGAAGGCTCAACGCTTTTGAGGACATTTACGGTCCTTGTTATCTTGTATGTAATGGTCTTGCCCTTATTTTTAAAGGTAAAGGTGTTGACGCCCACGTCAAGGTCCATGTTGAAATAGAAGCGTCCCGCTTCGTTAAGCTCAATAGGCTCACCCTGGAAATAGATGGTAAAGTTCGGGTCAAAGGAGCCTGCAAAGATAACGGTAGGCTCTTCGGTCTTGAAAACAGTTGAAGTAGGCAGGGTCATTTCAAGCTCATTGTTAAGACCATCTCTGTCTATCTGGTCGTTAAAATGCTTCATCAGCACCGATGTGGATTCGTCAGCATTGGCATTTAGAGCAGAAAGGGAATTGAAGGCGCTTCCCATGCATGAACCGAATTCATCTGCCTTAATGACTTGCTTTACAAGCTCGTCGGGGGACTGCCAGCCCACAGCATCGGTGCATATTTTCTCGTTGATATGGTCAATGAGCATAGGAATGCCATTTTTCTCCGCAGCCGAATTCCACCAGCCGATAATGCTTTCAAAGGGCATAGAGGTGCTTTCAAGGGAACCGTCGGCCTTTACCACGATGAAATCCGCATAGCCGCTGTCAATGTATCTTAATGTATCGGCATAGCCGTCTGTAAGAGCTTCAAAGCTTACGGAGGTATCGCTGCCCTTTTCCTCGGTGGTGTAGTTTGCCCACACATCATTTATGGAAATGCCCACAGGAACGCTGTTGGAGGTACGCCTTACAGCGTCGGCAACAAGGCTGAACACATAAGCGCCGTTGTCAAGCAGCCAGTTGTCATAGCCAATCCCCGCACCGTTGAGCATATAATTAGCAAAGCTCTCGGGATTTTTTGAAGAATAGTATCCGTCGATGATTATCCCATCAACGGGATATTTCACGGTAAACTCATGAGCCGTGAGAGCAAGGCGGTCTATCCTGTCCTTTGCGTTGTCCTCGTTTATTCCCGAAAGGACGTTGTTGATGTCAAAGGTAACATAGACATACATACCATGCTCGGCGGCAGCCTCTGCACAAAGCTCGGCAGGGGAACGCACGGCAGTTTTATTCACATCCGTGCTGAAATAAGCTTCTCCGCCGCAGCTTGTGTTAATAATAACCGTGTTAAGGCATTTCTCGTCAGCGCTGTCAAGGGCATTATGAATGCTTTCCTTTATTTCCTCCTCCGAAAGAAGCTCGCCCTCGTCGTTATAAACGTAGAAATCCTCTTCGGGAGTGATATAAACGCCTCGTATCTCCTCGGGAAAGGAGAACATAGGAGTGTATTCCGGGGGAGTGAAAGGTTCAAGCTCCTCGTCACGCTGCACCTCGGGGATTATCTCCTCATATACAGCGTCCTCGGCGTATGCTCTTATGCCGAATTGTGCGGCAATGAGAAAATCTCCGCTTATAGGTACCGACATCAGACCCGCAGCAAACAGAGCAGCAAGCCTGCTTATCATTTTTTTCTTCATTTTTATCATCTTTCTTTTTTAAAACCTCGGTTTATGGGAATAGCAGATAAATGCTTACTGCTATTATCAGCTGAATTTCAGATTATTAAGCTCCTCCGAAGCATATGCCGAAACGGCAGGATCCGGGAGGAAAAGGGAGTCATACCTGAAATAAGCATAGCCGATATTGTAAAGATCGGTAAGCTCACGCTGTCTTTTCAGGATATCCGTGTTGTTTTTCCATTCGTCTGCACCGCTTCCCGCATATTTGTCCGAAGTGCCTGTTTTATAAGCGGCAAGCCCGATAACAAGGGAAATATCGGATCTCTTGATAATGCTTCTCCATGCGTCAACGGTTTCGGTAAAGGGGAGAGTGCTGTTTTCAAAGCCATAGTATATCTGAGGACAGATATAATCGCAGCAGCCTTCTTCGCTCACCCATCTTCTCACATCTGCATAAAGAGTTTGCTCGTTGGAAGCAATGTTTCCCTGAGGGGATATTCCGAAAACTGCGGTTGGATTTGCGGAATGAACCGTAGAATACATTTTCTTAACCATAGCGGTAACGGTATCTCTCCGCCAGTCGTCAAGACTAAGAGAGGTGCCGCTTGCTTCATATGCCGCCTTGTCAAAGGATTCGTCGGTGGTGGGGTAGAAATAATCGTCTATCTGTATGCCGTCAACAGCATATCCCGAAACGATCTCGTTTATTCCGCGGCAGATAAGTGCAACGGTTTCACCGTATGCGGGGTTAAGATACCATCTTCCCGCAGAGTTTACTATATATGTTCCCTTTTCGGTGTCGCTGTTGTACCACTGCTTGATGAGATAATTATCGGAAACGTCCTTCATCTGAGCGTCGGTCATAAGCCGCATGGGATTTATCCATGCGTGAATGGACAGCCCCTTGTCATGAGCAAGCTTTACTGCAATTGCAAGAGGGTCATAATCTCCCGTGAGCCTGTCGCCCTTGGGATAGAGTGAAGAACGGTAATAAGCGTCACCATGGGCTCTTACCTGGAAATAAACGGTGTTGCAGCCCAGAGAAGCGATGTTGTCAAAATAAACGGAAAGGGAATCCTTGAAATCGTCCTCGGAAGCGTTTTTCATTATCCTCTCGTATTCGAGATAGGATATCCACATAGCCTTCTGCCTGCTGAAATTCAGGGCATAATAGCTGTTTGGAGAATAATATGCCTGCTCAGTTTCGCTCTGAGAAGCAGATGTTTCGGAGCTTGCTTCGGAAGTTGTTTCGGAAGGCCGTGTGGGGATAGTCACGATAGTT
>CAMAIG010000090.1 GCA_945835085.1 uncultured Ruminococcus sp.
ATGCAAGGCATACCCTAATGGTATTCCTGAAAACATCTTCAATGAAGATAGTTCGCATAAAGACTGCAAGCATAATGAATATCACTTTGAAAAAAAGGAAAATTCAAACGACACCTGATCACCTTACACCCGTAGGGTGATTTTTATACGGAAAGGAAATGATAAATTTGAAATGCACTGTAAATGAGCTGATAACAGCTTTTCAGGATTTTGCAAATTATATCAAAAAGTTTCCGCAAATCCTGCTGCCGCTTGATGAAATCGAACGGCTGATAAACAGTAACCGCACATAAAAAGGCGGTTTTCTCATGCGCACACTCAAAGACTTCTCCCTCGCTTTCCCTTTCGGGAGGCGAGGGAGTATTTATTGCAAACAGATAAGACCGCCCCACTTGTTATGGGACGGTCTTTTGATATTTATATCTTTTTGGATTTTTGTGGTCTGAATGCCAAAAGGATATAATAAATAGATATAGTCATCTTTTGCACTAATTACGTGCTTTGGGGGGTGGTTATATTTTATAGTAAATCTGTATCCTGCTCTTTTTACGGTCGAATATTATCCTATCAACCAGCAATATTAATGTCTCATTAAATTCTGACGGGGATATGTCCGGAACTTTTAGTATTTCCAACGCCTCGACAATCTTATGCCGATATGCTGATAGATCTATCTGCTTGGGGTCTCTGACTGCCGAATCAGATAACTTTGATTTTAACATATCAATATTTTGCAGTATCTTAGTCTTATTGGCTTTATACTCCTCGAGGGTATCAATTCCGTCCTCGTATGCTGCCCTTATGCGTTCCAATCGTTTCTCTTCCTTGCTGATCTGCTCCTGCAATATCTCGTCAAGGCTCTGTGAACCACTGACCTTCGGTTTGCTGATATATTTTAAATCGGTGTTGCCTTCGGCATCATCGGTCATTGCAGATATTACGGCACTTTTCAGCTTATTAAATGATATATAATGTGATACATCACATTGGCCGCGTGCAAAGTTGTGGCACTGCATTCCCTGCCCTTTTGCCGATTGCGTTAGCGTTGCTCCGCAGTCAGAACAGCGGACTATTCCTCGGAAATAATACTCTGTTTCGCCTTCGGCTCGCTGCCTGTAATACTTCACATAGCGGCTCTTTATCTCTGCCATGAGCTTCTGTGCTTCTTCAAATGCGGCATTATCTATGATATGCTCGTGAGTTCCTTCAATTTCAATGGTATCAGCCGACGGAACATATTTGTGGGCTGTAGTGCATTTGTGATTGGGAGAGTATCTCAACTTGCCTATATACATAGGATTTGTTATAATATATTCGATATTTCGATTATCAAACTTATTGCCTCGCTTGGTGCGAAATCCCATTGCATTCAGATCTAATGCTATCGTGCGGATTCCCTTGCCGTCCAGAAAATCGGAAAAGATCTTGCGGATAATTGCCGCCTGGCTTTCCTCTATCTCGTATTTTCCGTCTTTTATGATGTACCCGAGGGGCGGAGCTACTACCACTCCCCCACGGCGAAATTTCTCTTCCATTCCTCGCCGCACTTCTTCCGCAAGATTGATAGAGTAGTATTCGTCCATGGCTTCAAGCATTGACTCCATGAGTATGGACGTCTTATCCTCGCCCATGGGCTCCGAAATTGATACGACTTCGATATTGCACTGCTTACGAAGCATGGATTTATATACGATACTGTCCTCACGGGAACGGGCGAAACGGCTGAACTTCCACACGAGGATAACATCAAACGGAGTAGGCTTTTGCTTTGCCGTGGCGATCATGCTCTGAAATCCGGGGCGCTTATCGGCTTTTCTGCCGCTTATGCCCTCGTCGGAAAAAATATAGCAGTTGGGAAGCAATATATCGTGCTGTTCGGCGTACTGCCTTATCATGTGGAGCTGGCTGTCAGGCGAAAGCTCCGTCTGCATATCCGTTGACACTCGGATATATGCGGCTGCTGTTTTCATAAAAAATCCTCCCTTGACATTTTTCGGAGGATATGCTATAATATGATTGTAGTTTCTATAGCAAATCCCCCTTGAACCCCGTTCGGTGCGCCAACACCGGGCGGGGAATTTTTTATGTGTTATCGTGCTTATTGGCAAAATATTTATTAAAAAGCTCAATTTCATTTTTGACTGGGATAAAATCGATTTCTTTTTCCATATCACACACATCAGTTTTACAAATTACAGAAACATTCTCCCCGTTATGTTCTTTTAAAAAGGCATCATCTGCAGCTAGGAGATAAAAAAGGGGAGAAAAACTGTTTGAATTTATGGTTAAAGGTAACGTATCTGAATAAAATCTACGTTTAGTGTCATTACCCGTAAGCAAATATCCTGATTTGTGTTCAACATTATAAGTTGAGCCGTCTCCAAATCTAACACATATCTCGTATACTGTTATAGGAACGTTCAAGCGATTTATAACATCAATACAAAACAGACAGCCCGTTTTTATTGTATTAGTTCCTCCGCCAGAAAGTCTTATACCGTAATTATAGAGATCCTTAATAATAAAATCGTTGTATTTGTGTTTGTATTCTATTGCTTTTGATTTCTCAATATCTTTCGGAGAAATAATATCATTGTACCCTTTTTCAAAGGTTTCCCAATTTGCCTCGAAAGCTTTGCGAAGTACATTTTCTGATAATGGGTTTGCTGTAAGATTATTCAACGTATTTGCTAACTTAAACATATTCACTTTTTTTATACTTATTGACTGAAAGTGTGTAAGCGGGCTTCCGGAATTATAAAAGTCATTCTCCGAAATATCAATGAGCAGGGATATTACATTATTCACATCATCGGCATTATCAGCACTGCTTGCTTTGCTGATTGCTCCAGCCTCATAATTTAGCCATTTGCTGTTTATACTTTTCTCTGTAATGCAAAAAATGCCCGCATTTGCCACAAACAGCTTTGAGAGTATCTTTTGAACAGCAAATTTGCCGAGTTCTACATCTTCGGAAATCCAAAAGTCAATCTGCTGTATAACAACAGGAAGCCAATCGTGCAACAACATTGCAACCTCGTAGCTCTTGCTATACTTTCCCGACCAACTTATAAATACAACTGGCTTTTCAACACTCGATTTTCTCAATGTTTATTCCTCCCTATTCAGCGACCTCCGCCAATCCAAGCACAAGCCCGAAGCAGCTTATTTCGTCTATATCGTATTTTTCAAAGAGAATATCACTGTATTTATGGTTGAGCGATATAAGCCTGTCACCGCCGTATTTTTTCATATAGCCCTTGCCGTCAACGTAATATATGCATATCTGACCGAGATCAACGGCATCCTGCTTCTTTATAAACACATAATCGCCCGAGTGGTATTTAGGCTCCATGCTGTCTCCGTCAATGCGGAGAATGAAGTCTGATTTGTCGGCAAGAGTGCTGTCGATTATTGTTTTCTTTTCACGCCGTTCATTGTCGAGGTATGTTCCGATACCTGCGGAAACGGGTATATCTATAAAGTCAATAAGTCTTGTGTGCTGTATTTTCTTCTGATCGGTTTCAAGACAACGCTCAAATTCAACATCAAGTACAGCCGTTACCGCTTTCTTGCCGTATGGGTCAAGAGAGCGGTATTTTTTTATATGTTCTTGCTCTTCGATAGAAATACTTATTGAATTTCCGTAATAATCAAGTAAATATGAAGCGGATATTCCAAGGACTTCACACAATTTGATAATTTTATCTGCATCGGGTTTGTTTATATCCTTTTCCCAATTGCTTATTACTCCTGCTGATTTTACTTCTATCAGTTCTGCCAATTCAGACTGCTTTAATCCTTTTGAATCACGTGCTTTTCTTATTCGTTCACCTAAGCTCATAATATCCCTCCTTGCATATATAATAACACACTAATTTTCAAATGTCAAGAAAAAAATCAAGATTTTCTTGAAAAAAGTATTGACAAATCAGTTTTTCTGGTATATAATATAATCATTCAAGAAATTCTTGAATGCAAAACTGGAGGTGATAACTTGAATGTAAACGAAGCTATTAAATCCGCTATTGACGATAGTGGAAGAACACAGGTATGGGTAGCAAATAAAATCAATGCTATTAATCCAAGCCTTAATATGGATAAGAGCAAGCTTAGTGCCGCTCTAAACGGCAAGCGTAAAATATCAGGTGACGAGTTTATTGCTCTTTGCAAGGCATTGGAAATCAATCCGGATACTATTGTAAACATGGTTATCGGGAAGTAAGGAGGTAATAGCATTGTATGACTTTATTACCATAACCGACAGCGAAGAAAAGACGGAAATAACCGTTGCATACTCCGAACCCAAGGGCGGAATACGCAGAAAAAACGTTCTGTATGAAAAGAAGTACGGAAAGTACACCGTAACCAAAGTGACTACTTCGGGAACCGAAAGGACGGATATAATTTCCGAAGCAGAATTCTTCTGGGAATACGGTGCGGCTTTCGGAGCAATTGCACCGAGCCCGCATGATTGAAAGGAGGTGAGGGACATGGGCATTGAAGAGCGAGTTTCAGAGTTAGAACAAGTAATGGTCAAGATATCCGAAATTATCGATAAAATCACAAGAACATACGATAAAGATCAAAACGAGATGATCAAGACTATACTTCTACTCGCCGACAAAATCGACATCGTAAACAGCCGCGTTGAAGAACTTACCAAAAAGACAACTTTATATGTAAGGTCTGGAAAACCCACACAAGTATATGGCGGCTTACAAATAACGTCAGCTCGGGACGAATAGAAGGGAGCGTGAAAAATGAGCATAGGCAAAAACGTAAAGAGATACCGTGAAAACGAAGGTCTCGACCAGACCGAGCTTGCGGAGCGGCTGCACATCACGCAGTCAATGGTATCTCACATCGAAAGCGGACGCAAGATACCGAGTGTTCCTCTGTTGGCTGATATGGCTTCGGTGCTTCACTGCACTATGGACGAGCTGACGAGGGAAACCGTATAAACAAGCCCGCATGATAGGATGTGTGAAAAATGTACGACTACATAACCATAACCGACAGCGAAGAAAAGACGGAAATAACCGTTGCATACTCCGAACCCAAGGGCGGAATACGCAGAAAAAACGTTCTGTATGAAAAGAAGTACGGAAAGTACACCGTAACCAAAGTGACTACTTCGGGAACCGAAAGGACGGATATAATTTCCGAAGCAGAATTCTTCTGGGAATACGGTGCGGCTTTCGGAGCAATTGCACCGAGCCCGCATGATTGAAAGGAGGTGAGGAACGTGGAAGAGAAGAGAAACTTTATCCTCTGGGACTATTACGAAAATTACGGTCTTGTCGGCAAATACGACACCGAAGCCGAAGCCAGAGCGGCGGCAAAGCAGTGGAACGATGACACCGACGGCGAGTGCCAGATCGTGATATTTCGGCTCGCAAACGACAAGAAAGGCTATGAGATAGTAGCATGAGTATTAATATGCCGATTTTAGGCATAGAATTACAAGAGGGGTGATTTTATGAGTATTAAAGTAGCAGGACTTACTGTTGAACGAATGATACCGGACGGAAACGGCGGGTACACCGAGTTTGACGATCTTACGCCCGAAAAGCAGATGGAACACCGTAAGCGTGTGAAAGAAGTTTTGAGCCTTGCGTTTAGCAGAATGTACAGTCAAGACCCTGACCTGCTGCAGGAGCACATACGCAGAGGACTTGTCCGCGATGCGGAATAATCAATAACAGGAGGTATAAAACCCATGAGCAAAGAAAAATTCGTCAAGGAATGTCTTAAGCCGCTGATCGTTGCGGCTCTCGGGAACGTCATCGACGTGAGGTACACGTTCACGGGAAGCTTTGAGATAGTCACGGTTATCTGGGACGACGGCAAGGCAGTCAGAGAGGTAAACGTAAACGTCACAGGAGACAGCCTGCTTGCACTCACCAAGGACGTTGTGGGGAGGCTGCTGAAATGATAAGCGAATACACGGTCACATACTGGCACCACGGCGAAGAGCTGACACAGTATTTCGCAACGGTCTGCGCCAAGGATAAGGCAGAAGCCGAAAAGCTCTTCGGGCAGTTTTACAGGGACTGCGAGATAATCGGCATTCGCCGCGTTGTCCCCGAGAGAGAACGCCCCACACGAAAGCGCGGACTGCTGGCGAGGATATTCGGAGGTGCGGCATGAGAGTTTTAGTAGCATGCGAGGAAAGTCAGGCAGTGTGCACGGCGTTCCGAAAGCTGGGTCACGAAGCTTATTCCGCGGATTTGCAGGAATGCTCTGGCGGACACCCCGAATGGCATATCATGGGTGATGTTCTGCCGCTGATTAACGGTAACTGTGAATTTGATGCGGTTGACGGCACACATCACGCTATTGACGGTAAATGGGATATGCTGATTGCGCATCCACCGTGCACATATATGTCAAACGCTGGCGCATGCAGAATGTACCCACAAAAAGGACTGATAAGCGCCGAACGACTGAAAAGGGCAATGGAAGCCAAAGATTTTTTTATGCAGTTTTACAATGCAGACTGCCCGAGAATATGCATTGAAAATCCCATGCCGATGAAAATTGTCGGACTTGTTCATAACCATCTCGGC
>CAMAIG010000091.1 GCA_945835085.1 uncultured Ruminococcus sp.
ATTTATACCACTCTTTCTTCTTCCCTATTATATCAGAATATATATTTAAGAGCAGTTGAAAAGCCGTTACACCGTGATGAAATAAGATTTCATCGACAGCATACGGCTTTATCAATATGTTTATTTCCTGTCGAACACAAGAATATACAGAACGCCCAGTGCAACAGTGACCGCCAGTATAGAAACGATTATCTTCACAGGCATAGCCACGCTACCTTTTTCCGCTCCGGGTTCATGGGAAGTGACCTTTGTGTCCGAAGCACTGTTTTCCTCGGTGAATGAGGTTTCGGACTGTACTAAAGTTTCGGAGCTGACCTCTTCATTTACGGAGGTCACGTCCGAGGGCTGTGTATCGGAGGAGCTTTCCGAAACAATGTTTTCGGCGGAGGTGATCTCGGTAATTTCTGTGACGAAGGAGGCTTCGGTTGCTTCCGAAATACTCTCATCAGTCTGTTCAGTCTGAGTATCGCTTATTTCATCGGAGGGTCCTGTAGTCCAAATGCCTTCCGATCCCTCAGTGACCTGTGTTTCGTTCTCGCTTCCACGGAGTACCAGCATATAGACCCCCGTATCCTCAGAGGTGAAGCTTAAAAAATCACCGTCATGAGTGAACTTGTTTATGTTCATTTGAGTGATATCGGCAGTTTCGCTGTCGATAGTGTATGCGCTTTCAAGCTCATAGGAATACTCCTGGGAATTGATGCTGATAAGGAACTCCTTATCCTTGACCATGTTTTTATTGGAGATAATAAGCCTTAGCATTTCTGGAGCGTTCTTGTCGGAAGCGGCGAAAACCGAGCTTGTGGCATCATCGCCGTTGTCGGCAGAAACATATTCATCGCCAAAGCCCGAGCCGTTATTGTCATAATCCGTAAAAAGTCTGAATGCAGCCTTCTGGAAGCTGATGTCATCGGAAACGGGGGACAGGCAGGCAAGATAAACCCCTTCCCTTGCAAATGTACCCAGAGCGTCTACCTGTGCCACAGCACCGCTGATGTTATTGCCGCCTCCGAAATCATATTCGGAGAAGGAAAGCTTGGTGCCGGGGTAATTTACCCTGATGGAAGCCTTGAGCGTGGGGATAATAGGGGTAAACTGCTTGTTCATAAGTACAGAAACGCTGTTTTCCGTATATGCGGGGTCCCAGAGCGTTCTCACCGACTGCATTCTGTAAGCATTGCAGTATTCATCATTGTTGTACAAAACTGCAGTGCCGATAGGCGTCATAGCCTCGGTATAGTAATGGATATCGAGAACATCAAGCAGGCGTGTGCCTTTCTTTTCGCTCTCAAGCCTCATTTCATTAAGGTAATAGTCGATGAACCATGAATATTCCTGACCGTCGTAAGCATTGACGTTCCATGAGTCCTTGCTGTTGAGATTGATGCAGCCCTGGAGTCCGCTTAATGAGGGACCAAATACCAATGCGCCGCTGTCAATAGTCTTTACCGAGTAAGCAAGCTCGGAGGAGCGCCTGAGCAGCTCTTCGGGAGTAATGTCATTTAGTCCCAGCACCGAGAAATTCCTGCTCCACATATCAGGCTCGGAATCGAGAAAATATCCGCTGAAGCCGCCCTCGTAAGCGGAGCCGTATTTATTTACAAGGTAGCTTACATATTCATCAATATAAACGATATCATCATTTGTATCGGGCTTATTTAGGAAGGTGTCATTTTTTCGAAAGCTTGTTCTGAGCCACCGCTTATCGGAAGAATCCTCAGCAACAATTCCAAGAGAATCGGCAGCAACATAGCCCATCATCTGCAGAGTAACAAGCTTCATGGGAATACCCGCCTGCCTTGCTCTGACATTCAGAAGGTCAGAATAAAGAGCGGGAGTGTTCCATCTGCTTGAAGGATAGCTGCTCACAAGAGAAACGTCATTGGTATTCATTCCCGAGATACCGGGATTTGAAAAGTTAGTTTCCCAGTTATATGTAGTTACGGCAATGCTTTTCTGCTTGAGGACTTCCGGGTGCAGACCATTGTTATCGGCATTGTCCGTAATGCCGTAAATATACTGACTTATAGGAGTCCTTTCCTTGTCGGGATAAACGTTTATCTGTGCCGAAGCAGCTTCGGGGATTATCTCGATTATCATATTGTCGGCAGAGAAGGAGCTTGTCATTGAGGCGGCAGCGATGACAGCAGCTGCCAATGCCGATATTCTTTTGAATTTTTTCATTAAACAGCCTCCGTCCATGAAAAATTATTCCGCTTATTAATATTATACATCTGCCGATAAATTTTTGCAAATGTAATTTGTGCCGCAGAAAACAAAAATTGGTTACAATATCAAGAATTAAACAGGGCAAATTTAAGTGTGTTAAGGCTTGCCTGTGTGCAGATGCGAATACCTCTTCGGGCTTTTGCCGATGAAAGGGGGATTTCAAAAGCGGCAAAATCGTCCTGAGCCGCAGAAGGCGGTATCTCGGCAGAGCCAAGCTCATTTTCACCGTCATCAATGTCAAACACCGTTATCTTACCTTTTGTGTGGGGAGCGGCAGCATAGATAACAAGCCTGCAGGCTCCCTCGGGAATATCGAAAAGGTAAGCCGCCGAGCCGCCCCAGTCATTAAATCTTACAAATCTATCGTTTTCGGCAATGGAAAAATCAAGCTCTGCACCGTGAGCGGCACTGTAACCTGTGCATGAGATAAAGCTTCCCATGGTATATGCGGGAGCTTCATCGGCTCTAATGGCAACAGTCTTTCTAAGCCTGATATCATCACTTGCAGCCGCCGCAAGGAAGGTGTACTCGCCCTCCGTAACTCTCATTCTGTCAAAAACGCCGTCATATTCGGATATGCGTTCATAGGGGATATCAATGCAGACAGCTTTTTCTCCGCCTGCGGGGATATTGACCCTTTCAAAGCCGCAAAGCCTTGGATTCTGATATTCCCTTGAACCCTTGTAATATATCTGAACTACCTCATCTCCGTCATAATCTGAAACGTTCTTTATCCTTACATTTACGGTGATATGATCGTTTTTCGGGATAACATCAAGGTCAGAATATTCAAAATCCGAGTATGAAAGCCCGTGACCGAAGGCAAACAGGGGCTTGCCGTCATAATAAAGATATGTAGCCTTTGAACCGATAATATCATAATCGTTTATATCGGGCACCTGACTGTCATCGGAGTACCAGGTAAGAGGACATCTTGCAGCGGGATTATAGCCGCCGAAAATGACCTCAGCAAGAGCGTTTCCAAGCTCAGCCCCGCAGTGAGTCGAATAAATAACGGCAGGGGAGCGGCGTGCTTCCTCGGCAATGGCATAGGGATAGCTTGATATCACAGCAAAAATAAGCTTCTTTTCGGGAATGCTCATAACGATATCATGCTGGTGAGGGGGAAGGGCAAGAGTCTTTCTGTCATAGCATTCTCTTGCTATCTGCATGGGGTGATTTCCGCCGCAGAAAAGCACTGTATCTGCATTAGCGGAAAGGCTTTCTATCCTTTCTCTGCCCGAGGAAATGATCTCTATCTCAAAAAGCCTGTCCTCGGAAGCGGGACCCTTTCTTCTGACGGATAATTCTCCCGATGCATTCATATAAACGGCGTCATCATGCCATGAATCGAAATAATAGTATTCTCCGCATTTTTTTGCCTTGAACCATTCCCTGATGAACCATGCATAGGGAGTGTGGGAATCAGCCTTATAGGTTCCCGATTCCGAGAGGAATTTGTTATTGAAAAGTGACCTGAAATTAAAGGTTTCGCTGTCCCAGTCATGAAGCTCGAATTTTTCCCTGTCCGAAACGGTTTCGGCGGAGAATGCGGCAGTACCGTCATCGGAAACGGACAGATACTTTCCGTTAAGCTTAGACCTTACAGCAACGATATCCCAGCCGTTATCGAACAGAACGTTTTCCTTTCCAAGCTTCTTTTCAAGTCCCGATTTTACGCTTACCGCATATGAAGCAGTGCCCGTGTACCAGTCACGGTAATTTTCGTCGGCAATGGGTCCTACGCAAAGAACCTTGCCCGCAGCACTCGCATCAAGAGGCAGAACGCCGTCATTTTTCAGCAGGCAGACCTGTTCAAGGGAAGCCCTCAGATTAATGCTTCTTGCATATTCGCTGTCAGGCTCGGTGTCAATATGGGAGTACCTGTGCTCTCCGTCAAATTCGCCCAGCCTGAATCTGCCGAGAAGAACATTTCCAACAGCCTTGTCAATGTCCTTTTCGGTAATAAGTCCCTTCTTTAAAGCATCTCTTGCGGCAGCGGAAACATTCCCGCTGTCATCTGTCATGGTATCCATTCCGTTTTTGATGCACATTGCAAGAGCTTCGCCGTGGGTCCTTACAAATTTATGGTCGGTAACATTCTGAGAAAAGGCACCGCCGTCCGTAACGGCAAAATCCATTCCCCATTTATCCTTGAGGACCTTTTGGATATCGGGGTTCATATCCCCGGGCACTCCGCCTATTTTGTTATAGGCAGCCATTGCAGAATGAGCGCCGCCTTCCTTTAAAGCAGGCATGAATGCCCTGTAATAATACTCATGAAGGAGCTGAGCGGTCACATTGGAATTGCAGCTTGTTCGGTTTTCTTCGTTATTATTGGCACAGAAATGCTTCAGGGTGGGGATAGTTTTGAGAAGAACGCCGTTTTCATCGGTGCGGCAGTCAAGAATGGGTTTGTCCGCAGGCTCGTCGGCTCTTGAACCTCCTGCCATGCCGATAGTATATTCCCTTGTCATTTCACCTGCAAGACAGGTGTCCTCACCATAGGCTTCCTCTGTCCGTCCCCAGAGAGGATTTCTCTCCATATCAACGGTAGGACCCCAGAGCATCAGCTTGCCCACCGGCTTTTTATTAAAATAGTAACGTGCTTCGTCACCTGCGATCTCGCCGATCTTACGCATAAGCGCCTTGTCAAAGGTAGACGCCATTCCCACAGGCTGAGGAAAAACCGTTGATATCTCCCCCTCCTCACGGGAAACAAAGCCTCTTGCAGCCTCGCAGCCCACAAACCATTCACCTATTCCAAGGCGTTCAACAGCAAATTGATGGGAGGAGAGCATTTCAATTTTCTCATCAAGTGTAAGCAGTCCGAGGAGATCCTCTATCCTTTCCCTTAGAGTAAGGGACTTGTCACGAAAACGGCAGTTCATAAGCGCATTCCTTTCATCAGCTTAATAAAACGAGCTTTGCAAAAATACAGAGTACAGCCAGGAACAGAACGTTCATCAGCGTGAAAACCAACATAAATCTTCCTGTGTCGGCATTTTCGCTGCGGGCGTAATTTTTGTAGGTAATAAGGCTTGCAAGGGAAGCAATTAGTGTACCCAGACCGCCGATATCTGTCCCCAGGAGCAAAGCCTTCCAGTTATCCGTAAATGCAGAGAGCATTATGGCAGCAGGAACATTTGAAATGATCTGGCTTGCGGCAAGAGCGCTTTCAAATTCGTGACCTGCTATCATACCGCTCATAAATTCGCTTATCTGAGGGGTGTTCTTGATATTTCCCACAAAAATGAAGAAGCATACAAAGGTCACCAGCAGACCGTAATCCACCTTTGAAAATATCTTCGGCTCGATTATAGCCACCACCACACATACCGACGCAAACACGCTGATAGTGTCAACAATATCGAAAACCGCAAGAACACAGAGTATAAAAAGCACAGCGTAAAGATTGAGATATCTCGGGTTAAGTATCTTCACCTTCTCATGATCGCTTTTCAGGCTGATAGGCTCCTTCTTTATATACAGTAACGATAATATAAGCATTCCAAGGCTGACAGCCGTAACAGGGAGGGTAATTCCGAAAAACTGTGCCGATGTCATTTTTGAAACCGAAAACAGATACAGATTCTGAGGGTTTCCGAAGGGAGTCAGAGTGCTTCCGAGATTTGCGGCAATAGTCTGGAGCACGATAACATATACAGGGGACTTACCTATCTCGCTGTAAAGCATCAGCGTAAAGGGAATAAAAGCAATAAGTGCCACGTCATTTGTAATGAGCATGGAAATAAAGAATACCGTCATGACGAGAACATCTGCAAGCCTGCGGGTGTCGCCTGCCGCCGCAAGAATAAGCTCGGTGAGCTTCTTGAAAACGTTATTCTCGGCAAATCCCGCAACCACAGCCATAAGCCCGAACAATACCCCGATAAGATCGGTGTCTATATAGTCAACATAGTTGACAATTGGAGCAAAAAGGCAGGAGATTGCAGCCGCCAGAAAAGCAATAACGGCAACTATCTCTTTTTTCAACAGTTCTTTGAATTCAGTCAATCCCAACACCGCCCTTCAAGGCAAGAAATTATTTAACGAATAGATTAAGGATAATACCGCTCAGCACGCCGAAGCAGTAAAGGAAGGCAAGAAACATAGCATTTTTTTTCATATTCTTATTTGCTCTGAACAGCACAGCCAGTCCCATTCCCGCACCTGTCGAAAGACCGCCCACAGCAGTTCCGAAGCTGATGCCGCCCGATGCGTAAAGCTCTGTTATAATAACAGAGGAAGCGCAGTTCGGGATAAGTCCCACAAGAGCTGCGGCAAAGGGCTGTAAT
>CAMAIG010000092.1 GCA_945835085.1 uncultured Ruminococcus sp.
CAGTGTCGGTATCGGTATCGGTGTCTGTATCAGTGTCGGTATCTGTATCGGTATCGGTGTCTGTATCGGTATCGGTATCAGTGTCTGTATCAGTGTCTGTGTCGGTATCGGTATCAGTGTCTGTGTCCGTATCAGTGTCGGTATCATTCTCGTCGGGAAGAGGAGTTTCATCAAGGAAGTCCTCTATTGTCTGCTCGTCAGCGCAGGTGCCGCCGAATTCATTTTCACCGGAATAGCTGTTGCAGATGAGCTGACCTTCAAAGTGACAGTCATTTCCGCTGTGAACATCAGAATTAGGAGCAAGAAGTGTTCCCATGGACGCACCTATGCTGATGTCACAGTAACCGGGCAGATTGAAGAGAATGTTCTGGTTGTTTATTGCAGAGGAATCCTTGGACTGGCCAAGAGCCGAACCTGCATAGAAGGTCTGTGCATTTACGCAAAGATCTACTGCGCCATCTCCTGTGATGTTCACAATGGCAATAGAACCGACAGGAACGTCAAATTTCAGGCTGAGCATATAGGATCTGGAGGTAAGCCTGTTAAACTCGGCTACTGAAATATTAAATACGTTGACAGTAGCATTGTCGCCCTTGAATATTATTTCGCCCGACCAGCTGCCTTCTTCAACAGTTCCGTTTGCATCAAGGTTTGCAAGGGCGTAGGAATTGTAAATAAGGTCGGAAAAAGCCCTGTCTGCGTCAATGCCTGCTTCCTCGGCAGATACATTTCCGTATTTAAAGCAGCCGTCAACGCCGTCGCTATATCCCGAAACAGTTCCGCCAACTACTGTATAGCCGGAGGAGTAATTCTCAGGGATATATGCATTGCCGCCAACGAACATATTTCCTTCGCAGTCGGATTTTGTAACGGTAAAGTCCTCACGGACAAAAACATTATATCCCGATGCGGCACTGAGGAGAGATGAAGGAGCAGGATTTTTGATAGTGCCCTCTTCAACATCACCTGCAATATTGTAAAGCTCAGGCTCAGGATCGATCGTTCCTCCGAAACTACCGATACCATCTCTGTTTTTGTTTCCGCTGTTTTTGCTTCCGCTGTTATCGCTTTCATTAAACGACTGTTCGTCGTCTTCCTTGTGCTCGCCCGAGGAAACGCTTACACCGTAGCCTGCCTCGGCACTGTCGATCATTTCTGCACCTGCATTGGTTCCGGGAGCGTTAGCAGCAAAAACGGTCAGCGCAAAAGCAAATGCACTGAGGGACTGAAAAACCTTGCGTTTTTTATCGGATGTGCTGTTCATAAAAGTATCTCCTTTCATAATGTCAGTAAAATATATGTACGCATAGTTATAATTCGCCTATTATTAAATATAGTATAGCACACAATATATAATTTGTCCAGAGTTTTGTGTGAAATTTTTGGAGGTTTTGAAAAATCGTTAAATTGTCGAAAAAATGGTTACAAATTGTAATATATTGTACTAATATGCGATAATTAACGGATTACTGCAATAAAAAAGCCCGGAGAGAAGTCCGGACTTTGCACTTGCTTTGTGAATAATAAGTTAATAAATTTCGCTGAAGTTTCCGAGGAATTTGAAATACCCCATTCCCGATTTGAGATCGTCGAGGAAAGCGGCTACCTTTCTGTTTTCGTAGGAGCCTTCAAAATCAAGGAAAATGACAGCCTCAAAATCCTTTCCCGCAACGGTCTTGTTGACGATCTTTTTAAGGTTAAGACCGTACACCGCAAACTTTGTGAGTATTCTGTAAAGTCCGCCGGGAGTATGGGGAACGGAGAAGGAAACTGATATGGTGTTGGCATCTGCAGGGGAGCAGAAATGCTTCGAGAAGCAGATAAATCTCGTGTAATTGGGATAAGCGTCCGCAGCGTGTTCCTCAACAATTTTCAGACCGTTCATTTCCGCACAGTGTCTGGAGCATATGCAGCCGATGGTATTGTCGGTGCTGTTTTTAACCATTTCGGCGGCAAGAGCTGTGTTTGTGTAGTCAACAGGCTCAAATCCCTTGCTTTTGATATAATTTGAGCATTGAGCAAGAGCCTCATGCTTTGAAAATACCTTTGTAACATTGGCGGGGTCGGTATCGGGCTTAACGGCAAAGCAGTGGGTTATCTCCACCCGTACAATGTTAGTTATGTAAAAATCATGGCTTGCCATAAGGTTGTAGGTTTCTTCAACGGAGCCTACCGTGGAGTTTTCGAGGGGGAGGATACCGAAATCCGCTCTGCCTCTTTCCACAAGATCAACCACGTCCTTGAAGCCCGTAACAAAGCGGATAGCCTTGTTTTCACCGAAAAGCTTCACGCAGGCTGCCTCGGCATATGCTCCCGAGGTGCCCTGGCAGGCGATTACCTGTGCATCGTCGGGATGAAAGAGTCCCGGCTTGTCATATATCTTTCCCCAGGTATATACCTCAGCCTGAATGCACTTGCTTATGTCCATGACCTCCGTGAACATAACAGCTGCCGCATCAGCCATATGCTCGGGGGAGGCAGCTCTTATTCTGTCAATGATCTGCTGCTCCCTGCCCTCCTGCATGATGGGTAGGTCGTTTTCCTTCTTATAAAGGGCAACGCTTTTGCAGACCTCCATTCGCTTGAGAAAAAGCTGGAGCATCTGTCCGTCTATGTCATTTATTTCTTTTCTGAGATCATCAAGCTTCATTTTTACAAATTTTCCTTTCAGATAATTATGATATGTCGGCAAGCTCCAGATAAGCGCCGCCGTTCTCGGCAATATAGTCCTTTCTGCCATCAAGATTATTGCCCAGCAGAAGATCGAACATATTGGCAGTAGCCTCGGCGTCGGCGGGAGTGACCTTTATCAGCCTCCTTGTATCGGGGTTCATGGTAGTAAGGGACATCATTTCGGGATCATTCTCGCCAAGACCCTTTGAGCGGTCAAGCTTATATTTTTCATCGCCTATTTTAGCGAGTATCTCGGTCTTTTCCTTTTCGTTATAGGCAAAATAGGTCATATTCTTTGTGGTTATCTCAAAGAGGGGGGATTCGGCAATATAAACGCAGCCCTCCTCGATAAGGGTAGGTGTCAGCCTGTAAAGCATGGTAAGCACCAGCGTGCGTATCTGGAAGCCGTCCACATCGGCATCGGTACAGATAATTACCTTGTTCCAGCGGAAATTCTCCATAGAGAAGCTGGAAAGCTCCTTGTTAGCCTTGGATTTTACCTCAACGCCGCAGCCCAGCACCTTGATAAGATCGGTAATGATATCGTTCTTGAAGATCTTTTCATAGTCGGCTTTAAGGCAGTTTAGAATTTTTCCTCTGATAGGGATTATCGCCTGAAATTCGGCATTTCGGGCAGTCTTGCATGAGCCGAGAGCCGAGTCACCCTCCACTATATATACCTCTCTGCGGGACTTGTCCCTTGTGCGGCAGTCAACGAATTTCTCCACCATATTTGCAAGGTCTATCTGCTTGGTGAGATTATTTTTAGTGTTCTGCCTTATCCTTTCGGCGGACTCACGGCTTCTTTTGTTAATAAGCACCTGGTCGGCGATCTTCGCAGCGTCATCGGGATTTTCAATAAAATAGACCTCCAGCTGATGCTTTAGAAATTCCACCATATTGTCATAAATAGACTTGTTGTTGATGGCTTTTTTTGTCTGATTTTCGTAGGAGGTGTATGTTGAAAATGTCGATGATATCAGCACAAGGCTGTCTGCAATATCCTCGGGGGAAATGCTCTTTTCGTTCTTCTGATACTTGTTGTTAGCCTTCAGATAGCTGTCGATAGATGAACGGAATGCCTGTTTTACAGCCTTCTGAGGAGTTCCCTCATATTCAAGGAAGCTTGAATTGTGGTAATATTCCTGGAAGCTCACTGTCTTTGAGAATGCAAAAGCGCAGGACAGCTTCATCTTGTACTCGGGACGGTCAGCCGCATCTCTGCCCTTTCTTTCGCAGGAGCAAAACTGCATTGCGGAGATGCCTTCATCGCCCAGTATCTCGGAAAGATAGTCGGTAATGCCGTTTTCGTAGAAAAAGCTTACCTCGTCAAAGCCGCCGGTCTCCTTTTCGCAGCGGAATATGAAGGTTATCTTAGGATTTACCACCGCCTGCTTTTTGAGAACCGTTTCAAAATATTCTCTCGGTACGTTAATATCCGTAAATACCTCGGAATCGGGCTTCCAGCGCTGACGGGTGCCCGTAAGCTTTCCCTTGAAGGGCTCTTTTTTCAGCCCGCCGATGTTCTCGCCCTTTTCAAAGTGAAGGTTATATTTGAAACCGTCACGAATGACCTCAACGTCCATATATTCCGAAGCGTACTGAGTAGCGCAGGCACCCAGACCGTTAAGACCCAGGGAATATTCATAATCGCTGTCGTCATATTTGCCGCCTGCATAAAGCTCGCAGTAAACAAGCTCCCAGTTCCAGCGCTGCTCTGCATTGTTGTAGTCAACGGGGCAGCCTCGTCCGAAATCCTGTACCTCCACAGAGTGGTCAAGGTAGCTTGTGACGATTATCTTATCGCCGTTTCCGTTTCGTGCCTCGTCGATGGAGTTTGAAACTATCTCAAAGACCGAGTGCTTGCAGCCCTCCAGATCGTCCGAGCCGAATATTACCGCAGGACGCTTTCTTACTCTGTCAGCGCCTTTAAGTATGCTAATGCTGTCGTTATTGTAATTTTCTTTTTTCGGAGCCATTTTGCCGTTCCCTTTCAAGTGATGATTATCTGCGCTTTTCGGCAGTGATGTTTGCTACATTCTTGTCCCTGTAATCGAGGATATACTTGCAGCCTGCAAAGATAAGCCCGAAGAATATGGCAGGACGCCAATCCGCACGGGACTTCCGGGCGGAAACGTAAACCGCCGCAGGACCGTTCTTTTTGTCAACTGTATAAAGAGCGGCAGGAATGCCGTTTTCAACGACTATCTCCGTGGGGCGGGCGCTGATGATCGTTTTCAGCACCACTTCACTTAAAAATGTGGATATGCAGGCAGCCGCAGCGGTCTTGCCCACGGTTTCGATGACCTCTCTCAGGGTCTGTTCGTCCATAAAATAGCTGCTGTTCATATTATCGCTCTCCTTTTTGTTTCAAGGTCAAGCTCCATGTAATAATCGTCCATCACAAAGCCGTTTCCGATGTCGGCAGCGCCCTCGCCGATGGTTTTGTAGCCAAGGGCATTGTAAGCGGCAATGGAGCTGTCGTTGTGCTTGTTAACGGTGAGCCATATAGCTCTTAAACCTCTTTCACTGGCAATATCCATAAGCATTTCGGTAACTCTCCGTGCATATTTCTTTCCCCGCTCCTCCTTTTTTAGGTAGAGCTTTGAAAGAAAGAGCCTGTCGCCGTCGGGCTTGATGGCAGTGTAGCCTATATCCTCACCGTTTCGTTTTATGAAATAGTATTCGTAGCCTTCTTTTATATTTTCCTTTTCCGCTTCAAAGGAGCAGAATTTTTTGACCATATAATCGACCTGCTCCAAGGTTATTATACCGGGAAAATACTCGTGCCAGATGCCGTCTGCAATGACCGATATCCTGCGGAGCTGATCGTCTGTTTCAGCCTTCACAAGCTTTATTTTATCCATTTTTCTATCCCTCATTTTCCGGAAAAATATTTTAAGAGTACCTGCACATTCGTCCTCCATAAATCCACCGCTGATAATGGGACGGTGGTTATAGGGGAGAGAGGACAAGTCCGTGACCGAGCCGAAGGAGCCTGCTTTATTGTCGAAAGCTCCATAAAAGACCCTGTCTATCCTTGAATTTATCACAGCCCCCGCACACATGGGGCACGGCTCTAAGGTAACGTACATATCGCAGCCGCTGAGCCGCCAGCCGCCTAAAAAACGGCTTGCCCTGTCAATGGCTTCAAGCTCGGCATGGGCAAGAGAAGCTCTGAGCCTTTCCCGCCTGTTTCTGCCCTCACCAACGATAAGCCCGTCCGAGCGTCTTACTATCACAGCGCCAACAGGCACCTCACTCTCTGCGGCGGCTTCCTCTGCAAGCTCCAGAGCTCTGAGCATATATTCCCTGTCCGTCACAGCACTATCACCGACACCATTCTTGTCATAACGGCAAGGGCAACCCAGATGATGACATAGGGGTTTGTCATGCAGCACATGATCTTTTCCTTCTGTGAAAGGTACATCTCATAAAGGGGGAGATTTATCTTGTTGCTGTGCTTTTTTGTAAACAGTATTGTGGAAATAACTCCCACAAGGAGGAATAAAAAGGTCACGGCAAAGGATATGGTAAGATAATCCTCGGAATTGCCCGCTATCCTTAAATAGGTCAGCCAGTATGAGCTTACGGAAACCGTTATCCTCATTACAAAGGCAGTGAGTATCGAGCCTGAGCGCATGGTGAAATATCCGATAACAAAGGACAGCGTAAAGCAAAACAGGGGAGAAGGACCGCTCATAGTAAGCCCTGCGATGATGCTTGTTAGCAGAAGGGCATAGCCGTCCCCGAACTGCCTTAATATCTGGAGGAAAACTCCTCTGTGGACTATTTCGCTTGTCAGGGGAATGACAATAGTAAACAGTATTGCGGCAAGTGCAAGCTGA
>CAMAIG010000093.1 GCA_945835085.1 uncultured Ruminococcus sp.
AGTAAATTTGCACAGTTAAACGTATTCGTAAATGTGATAAGTGACTGATTTTTAAAAAAGAAAGGGCAGATGGATATCCACCCGCCCTTATGAGCTTTATTCAATTATTCCTCGGAGCCGCCGTTTTCCTCGATAACAGCCTTGATGGACATACTGATCCTCTTCTTATCGGAATCTATCTCGGTGATCTTTGCAGTCACCTCGTCGCCAACGGAGAGAACGTCCTTAACGTTTGTAACTCTCTTGTCGGAAACCTGAGAAATGTGGATAAGACCGTCAATGCCGGGCATTATCTGAGCAAATGCGCCGAAGGGAGTGATGGAAACGATCTTGCAGGTCACATTTGTGCCCTCGCTGTACTCGCTCTCAAACTTCACCCAGGGATTGTCCTCGTCCTTCTTGTAGCCGAGGGAAATTCTTCCTGCTTCCTTGTCGAGATCCTTAACATAAACCTCAAGAGTATCGCCAACGGATACAGCCTCGGAGGGGTGCTTGATCCTGTTCCATGAAAGCTCGGAGATGTGTAATAATCCGTCAATTCCGCCAAGGTCAACAAATGCACCGTATGTTGTGAGGGACTTTACCTCGCCCTTGAATACGTCGCCAACCTTAACGCTCTCCCAGAACTTAGCCTTTGCGGCATCTCTCTCGGCAGTAAGAACAGCCTTGATAGAGCCGATAGCCTGACCTCTCTGCTCCTTGACCTCAATGATCTTGAACTTAACGGTTTTCTTAACAAGAGCCTCCAGCTTCTCATCACGGCGGATAGATGCCTGAGATGCGGGGATAAATACTCTTACGCCGTTTGCAAGAACGATAACGCCGCCCTTGACAGCGCTTGTAACAGTGCCCTCGAGGATCGTGCCCTCTTCCTTAGCCTTAACGATCTCGTCAAAGCCCTTCATAGCGTCGACCTTCTTCTTGGAGAGCTGAACGATACCCTCTGCGTCGTTGATCTTGATAACGATAAGGTCTACCTTGTCGCCGACTTTAACTACGTCCGAGGGCTTGAGAGAAGGATCGTCTGTAAGCTCGGAAAGCGCAACATAGCCTGTGTGCTTTGTTCCAACGTCAACAATAGCTTCTGTATTGTTAACAGCTGTTATGTATCCTTCCACCCTTTGACCGGTATATATTCTTTTGAAAGACGCGTCCAGCGCCTCCTCAAAGTTAAAGTCCTCGTCCATGTTCATAATTTTTTCACTCATCTGGTTTTTGACCTCCTTGATTATATCTGCCGGAGTGGACGCTCCGGCTGTGATACCTATCCTGATATCACATTTATCAGAAAAGCCTTCCGGCATTTTCATCTCATTAAGCTCCGAGGCGTCCTCAATAAGAACGCACTCACCGCATACCTCTCGGCAAATTTCAAAAAGCTTCAGGGTATTTGAGCTGTGCCTGCCGCCGATAACTATCATCATATCGCTATTTGCCGCAAGCTCTGCAGCCTCTTTCTGCCTTTCGGAGGTGGCATTACAGATAGTATCAAATACCTCTGCCTCGGGGTAACCCTCCGCAATTTTAACGCATTGCTGCCACATACTTATATTATACGTCGTTTGCGGCATAATTGCAACCTTTTTTTTAAGATTTCCCGAATTTTTTTCAAGAAACTCTCCGAGAGCGGCGCTGTCGGGGAGGACAACAGTATCCTTGCCCCCGTGACCTGCGATACCGATGACCTCGGGGTGGGACTTATCCCCCATTATCACAGGGATTTTCCCCTGCTCTGAACATTCCCTTGCCAGCTTCTGTATACGCCGCACAAAGGGACAGGTGCCGTCGGAATAGCTTATCCCACGGCTTTCAAGGGCTTCGTAAACATCTGCACCTACGCCGTGTGAACGGATTATGACTCTTTCGTCCTGCCCTGCTTCCAAGGGCGAGTCGATTATCCTCACGCCCCTTCGGGAAAGCTCCGACACCACATGGGGGTTATGGATTATCTCCCCCAGGGTAGCGGCTTTTGAGCCATTATATATCTCATTATACACGAGTTTTACCGCTCTGTCAACACCAAAACAGAAACCTGCGGAGTTTGCGGCGGTAATTGTGAATTTTTTCATAAATTTTCGACCGTCTTTATGTATATTTTGCCGAACAAATCAGCATTATTCGGCTTCATCGGGGAGAGCCTCGACCGTTTTTTCGCCCTCAACAAGCTCGGTAATGGCGTCCATTATCCTTTTTTTGGCATTTTTAAGCTCCTTAGGTGAACCGTCCCCCACGTCAAGCTCCTCCGCCTTGATTATCTTTCCAATCCTCAGCGTCACCTTTGAGCGGAAATGAAGCTTCTCCCCCTCAAAAACAATGCCCATGGGGAGAACGTCTGCCCCCGATTTTGCGGCGATAAGGGCAACGCCTGTTTTTCCTCTGCCCACCTTATTCTCCTTTGAGCGTGTGCCCTCGGGGAAAATTACCACATTCCTGCCGCTGTTAAGGATATCCACGCAGTCGTCGATGACCTTCATATCTCCCGCACCCCTTTTAACGGGGAATGCGCCGAGAAACCTTATGAATGCACCGAAAAGCTTGTTTTTGAAAAGCTCCTCCTTTGCCATGTAGGTAACGTGGTTTTTCATGGGGATTGTAACGAGGACGGGGTCGGCGTAGCTTCTGTGATTGGAGGCGATTATCACGCCCTCCTTTTCGGGAAGGTTCTCCTTTCCCTCTATCCTGAAATTATATACTATCTTATACACGAATAATGTCGCATAGCGTACAAAAGCGTTCAAATTATTTCATCGTCCTTTTATCTGCATAATTTTTCAAGGAAATTGGCGGTTTTTTCAAGAGCCTTCAATCTTGCAGGTGCAGAAAATCCGTGTCCCTCTCCCTCGTATACGATAAGCTCTGCATTTGGGAAAAGTCCCCCTATCCTCTGTGAATAGGAAATATCAACCAAAGGGTCTGCATCACCGTGAATGATAAGCACGGGCGCATTAAAACCCTTCAGCTTCTCAAAGGGGTCATAAGCGGGCTTATCCTCGGCAAATTTACGGGAAATTTTCATGCCCATGAAATCCTGCACCTCGGGGTAATCGGGTCTGCCTGTCCAGTGAGCGTCGGGAATGCAGAAGGCGGGGTAAATGAGCACCATTCCCGCCACAGCGCCCTTTTCAAGCTCCGAGCCTGTAAGCGCCGAAACAAATCCCCCCTGACTTTCGCCATAGAGGAAGATTTTCTCCTCCGAGATATATCCCAGCCCCGAAACCATTGATATCACGGCTTTAAGGTCGGATATCTCGGTGCATATGGTCATATCGAGAGAGCTGCCGCTGCTTTTTGAACGGTTTGAGCCGCCTCTGAAATCAAAGCAGTAGACCCCGAAGCCCTTCTCCGCAATTCCCATGGCAATGTCGCCTATGTCCTCATGGGAGGAGTTGTAGCCGTGGCTCATTATTACGGCGGGAAGCTTTCCCGTGAAGCTTTCGGGCAGATACATCAGTCCGAAAATCCTGCCGCCCTCATATTCAAAGGGCATTTCCTTAATGATAACGCTCATTACAGCAGCTCCTTTATCATTGCAATGACCTTTTCCTTAGACTGCTCCAGGTCAAGGCTCGTTGTATCGAGAAGCACAGCGTCTTCCGCCTGTCTGAGAGGGGCTATATCACGGTGCATATCGTTGTAATCACGCTTGTTGACGTCCTCGAGGACCTCCTCAAAGGTGACCTTCTCGCCCTTTTCCGAAAGCTCCTTAAATCTCCGTGAGGCTCTTTCCTCGGCAGATGCGGTAAGGAAAATTTTCAGCTGTGCATTGGGAAGCACCACCGTGCCGATATCTCTGCCGTCCATGATAACGTTGTTTTCGGCGGCTATCTTCTTCTGGAGGTCAAAGAGAAATTCTCTGACAGCGGGGATAGCGGAAACATTTGATGCGCCCATGGAAATTTCGGGAGTGCGTATCTTATCCGAAACGTCCTCGCCGTTTACGAAAACGTGCTGAGCGCCCTCAATAAACCTAAGCTCGGGAGTTATTTCGGGAAGAAGTGCAGCGATAGCTTCTCTGTCCTTTGTATCCGCACCTCTGCCAATGCAGTAATACGCCACGGAGCGGTAGAGCGCCCCCGTGTCAACATAAATAAATCCCAGCTCACCCGCAGCGCTCTTTGCAATGGTTGATTTTCCTGCACCTGCAGGGCCGTCGATAGCAACATTTATACTCATATTCTCACCTCAGAAGGATTTGTCGGCTGTGTTTATATCGTCAAAAAGCAGGGGCACTCTGCTCCTCAGATCTTCAAGGAGAGGTATGGCACACTCACGCATCTGAGGGTGAGCACGCTCGGAGGTGCGAAGTCTGAAGAAATGCCGCCATTCTCTGATGTTCATGGTCACAACAAGCTCTGTTTTAACGGAATTGGGGAGAATGCTCCTTGCCTCCTCGGGCTTTGCACCCGATTCCATGAGCTTTTTGTAGCAGTCCTCAACGTTCTGCATACAGGACTTCCATATCTCGTATTTCTCGTCGTCCTCGGCCCAGAAGAAGGGTCTGATGAAGGTTATCTCGTTTCCGAACTTGTCCTTGGAATAGTTGCAGTAGCGGGTGCTTTCCTGGCTGTAGCTTGCGATTCTGTGACGGACTATCTCATGGGTAACGCCGCGGTCGCAGATGAATTTGACGGTTATCTTCTCATGCTCCAGAACGGATTCGTGACCGCTTTTGAGTATCATTGAGATGAATTTCTCGGCGCTGTCCTCGGTTATCCTGTCCTCGCTCTTGTAGCAAACTCTGCCGCAAAGCTCGATGTTGCGGAGCATTTCCCTGCCGTCGGTCATACTGATTATCTCATGGCTCGGTGGGATTATTCTCATATCAATTCTCCTTTTTAACTTTCAGAATGGGATAGCCCTGTTCATAGGGCTTTACTATTGCGGGGTTTTTCTCCCCTTCGGCAAAGATAATGTCCGAAAGCCCGCTGTCAAGCTCGTCGCAAAGCATTTTCAAGGACTTTGAATAAAGCTCGGGGCAGATAGACGCCACGGAAATGACCTGCCTGCCTCCCAGCTCCATTATCCTGAATGGCCATATTTTGCAGTCAAAGGGCTTGTCATCGCCTAAGGTGCAGCCCTTGGAGGGGTCAAGAGCGGGGCAGCGGAATATCTCTTCCTTGTCGTCCCAGCACTCCTCCATATTGAATATATACGCTCCCGAATCCCCCTTTGAAACGAATTTCAGGTCGGGACGGGAGGACATGAGTTTATCTTTGAGTTCGCCTGTGATAACGGGCGTTTCCCAGACATCGTACTTGTCGAAAATGCAGCAGATGCGGCAATTCGCACAGGTTTTTGGTGAAAGAATATTTTTAAGCATAGATAGTTTCCTTTAATGGTATATTTAATTTCCGATCGGAGATAATATTTCCGAAAGGAGCTGTATTTATGGAAATTACACAGAAAAAATACGCCGAAATGGTAAAAAAAGCCTCTCCCAATTCAAAAAGCCTTACAGACATATTATCCGCCTTTGTAACAGGCGGAGGGATATGCGTTATCGGGCAGGCGCTCACAGATATGTATTCATACCTGGGGCTTAGCGACAGGACAGCCGCCGCCTGGTGCACCGTGACTCTTGTGTTCCTGTCGGCGCTGTTTACAGGGCTTGGGCTATATGAAAAGCTTGCAAAATTCGGCGGTGCAGGCACCCTTGTCCCCGTAACGGGCTTTGCAAATGCGGTAGCTTCACCTGCGGTGGAGTTCAAGTCCGAGGGCTATGTGCTGGGACTCGGAGCAAAGATTTTCATCATTGCGGGGCCTGTTATCCTCTACGGCACGGCAGCCTCGATAATTTACGGCATCATATATTTTTTCTTTCTGAGATAGTTACACATCTTATATTATACCATCGTGACGATAATAAGTCAATGGTTTTTATTACAAAAGCGGGGAAAGCAAAAACCTCTGTACGCTCCCATTTTAATGTGGGGAATTGTACAGGGGTTTTGATTTGTGAAAATATCAAGAAGCACAAAACCGCACAAAGAAGCACACAAAGCAAAGAAAAACAGTTCGAGAAGCAAAACCCATAGCGTCGGAAACAAGGCACGAATGTGCATTGGTTTCCACGCAGAGTCCCAATAGTTTAAATATCGAGGCTGTCAAGGGGCTAAGGGGGATAGAAAAGGGTTAGGGAAAGAGAGGCTCGGAGGGAAAACCGCAGGGGAAGGAAAGGGGGAAATCTGCCCCGGCAGTAAAAGTCCAGGGATTGCCCCCTTTCCTTTCCTGAAGGTTGTCCCTTCGAATTCCCCCGCCGCATAAACGAGATATATTATCATAAATGAGAGCAGACGAATGAAAAAATCCTGCCAACAACTTACATTAAGCGTGGAAATTTACAGAAGTTTTGCTTTGTCATTCCTTTATTTTGCTTTCTTCCGTAAGTACAGGGTTTTGCTTTGTCAAAAACGTGCCACCGGCACCTTTTTGAAAGTTTGTATTGTGGGGATTCCTTTAAAGGGGAGGCGGTCTTGTTCGCCTCCCCTCGAAATGCTGTCGCATTTCTC
>CAMAIG010000094.1 GCA_945835085.1 uncultured Ruminococcus sp.
TGGAGATTTCCTTGCAGAATATCAGGCAGGCGGAAAGATAGTAGTTCTCGGACTCGGATATGAGGACATCTGTCCCGTAGGTTCCTTCTGCGGAACAGGAATGCACGGCGGTGCTATATATATAAGGACCGAAAAGAAGCCTTCTGTTCCCGCACAGGTAAGTGTTCTGGAGGCTGATGATAAGGACAAGGAAGAGATACGCAGGGAAGTGGAAAAATATACAGCAGCCTTTGGCGGCAATACAGAAGAAATACTTTCGTCACATTTCTTCAAGCTTGTGCCTAACTCCGCAAATCCATACAAGCAGCTTTATGTGAATAACTGATTTGCTATTGCATATTCCGGAAAAAAGAGCTATAATATTAAGAGTATGGCAGCAGGATATGTATATGCTGCTGCCCGATACCGATGAAAGGAGCGTCTTTGTATGTCCGGATGTAATGTTCTTATAGCCGCAGGGTCGGAAGAAACCGGTGCAGGTGTTTCGTCAATGGCTTCCGAAGCAGGGATAAAGGATATTTCTCTAACAGACGGGGCAAATGTCAGGGAAGTATTAGGCAGAAAAAGCTATTCCGTTGTGATACTTGTCCTTCCCCTTGAAAATGAATTCGGTCTGGAAGTAGCTTCTATTGTAAGCAGAAGCACAGATTCCGTTCTTGTTGTTTTCGCTCCTTCAAAGGTATATGATGAGGTATGCTCAAAGATATTGAAGCTTGGTGCAATTGTTGTGCCTAAATCGGCTTCAAGAAGTGTTGCAGTCAATACTGTCAAATATGCTTGTGAGCTGAAGGCAAGAAATGACGAGATAAAGTCCGAAAATCGTATGCTGCGGGAAATGGTCAATGAAATGAAGCTTGTAAGCCGTGCAAAATGTGTGCTTATCGAGTATCTGCGAATAACGGAAAAGGAAGCTCACAGACAAATTCAGAAGCGAGCTATGGACCAGAGAATATCACTTACGGAGGTTGCGGAGGATATTCTTAAAACCTACGAGTACAGAAAAGATAACTAAGCGAAAGGAATGCCTGCAATGAAATTCACAAAAATGCATGGTATCGGAAACGATTACGTTTACATAAACTGTTTTGAGGAAAATGTGGAAGACCCGTCAAGAGTTTCAGAGATCATCAGTGACCGTCATTTCGGAATAGGCTCCGACGGACTTGTGCTTATTATGCCCTCACAAAAGGCTGATTTTCGGATGAGAATGTTTAATGCCGACGGCAGCGAGGGAAATATGTGCGGCAACGCTACCCGCTGCATAGGGAAATATGTTTATGACAACAAAATGACCGATAAAACAGAAATTACGCTGGAAACAAGAAGCGGTATAAAAAAGCTTACTCTTTTCCCCGAGAACGGAAAGGTCAAGACCGTCCTTGTGGATATGGGAAAGGCTATATTAAAGCCTTCGGATATACCCATGACAGCAGAAGGGGACAGCTTTGTAAATAAGCCGATAAACGTTGACGGCAGGGAAGTCAATGTAACTGCTGTTTCCATGGGAAATCCCCATGCAGTAACCTTTGTTGATGATGTTGATGTCCTTGAGCTTGAAAAAATAGGTCCCCTTTTTGAGAATAATACCATGTTTCCTGAAAGAGTTAATACGGAATTTGTTAAGGTCATCGACGGCCATACTTTTCAGATGAGAGTATGGGAACGTGGCTCGGGAGAAACATGGGCGTGCGGCACGGGAGCGTGTGCATCGGCAGTTGCCTGTGTGCTGAACGGATTTTTTCCATATGACATGGAAATTACTGCAAAACTCAGAGGCGGAGATCTGTATCTTACATACAGATTCGATGGCACGGTGCTTATGAGAGGTCCTGCAGAAACGGTTTTCACCGGAGAGATCGAGCTTTGATAACAGAAGAAATGGGTGAGTAGAAATGGTTAAGATCAACGAAAATTTCCTTACAATGAAAAAGAATTATCTTTTTATAGATATTGCAAAAAGGATCAAGGCTTTTACACAAGCCAATCCCGACAAGCCAATTATCAGAATGGGCATTGGAGATGTAACACAGCCCTTGGCGCCTGTTGTTGTTGAAGCAATGAAAAAGGGTGCAGATGAGCTTGGCAGGAAGGAAACCTTCAAGGGCTATGAGGACAGCGGAGCAGGTTATGACTTCTTAAAAAAAGCAATAGCCGGTTATTATGCAGGCTTCGGAGTTTCCCTGGAGCTTTCCGAAATACGGGTCAATGATGGTGCAAAGGCTGACTGCGGCAATATTGTTGATATTTTCGGGGACGACAATACCATTCTTATAACCGATCCCGCATATCCCGTGTATGTTGATTCAAATACAATGTGCGGCAGAAAGATAATATACGCCGATTCAAACGAGGAAAACGGATTTGCTGCAATGCCCGATCCCGGCGTCCATGCAGACATTATCTATCTCTGCTCTCCCAATAATCCCACAGGCTCGGTATATACTGCCGCTCAGCTGAAGGAATGGGTGGATTATGCCCTTGAAAATGAAGCTATTATTATATTTGACTCAGCATACGAGGCATTTATCTCAGACCCTGAGCTTCCGAGAAGTATTTTCTGTATTGAAGGCTCAAAGAAATGTGCAATCGAGATGTGCTCCCTTTCAAAAACTGCAGGATTTACGGGGACCCGATGCGGATATACCGTAATTCCCGAGGAGCTAATCGTCAAAGCCTCCGATGGTTCCGATGTCAGCATTGCACAGCTGTGGGGACGCAGACAGGGAAGCAAGTTCAATGGCGTGTCCTATCCTGTTCAGTGCGGAGCTGCAGCGGTATTCACACCTGAGGGACAGAAGCAGACCCATGAAGCCATAGACTACTACCGCAGAAATGCAAAGGTAATGGCTGATACCCTTAAAGAGCTTGGCATAAAGTTTACAGGGGGCATCAATTCTCCCTATATCTGGCTCAAATGTCCTGATAATATGGGCAGCTGGGAATTTTTCGATCATCTTCTCAATAATATCCAGGTTGTGGGAACTCCCGGTGAAGGATTTGGCAAAAACGGTGCAGGCTGGTTCAGACTTACAGCCTTCGGTACATATGAAAATACCGTTGAAGCCATGAAGAGATTTAAAGAATTGCTCGGAAATTAAAAAAAAGGCAGGAGAACATAAAAACTCTCCTGCCATTTATTATATATTATCGTATATTCCTTCGATCTGCTTGCGAACCTTTGTAAGAGCGCCAAGCATATGATCGGAAAAAGCACCGCATTCACCGTTCATTATCATGTTGTAAGCCTTTTCGTGGCTGTATCCTCGCTTATAGATACTGTTGCTCACAAGACCGTCATAAGCATCAGCAAGACTTACGATCTGTGCAGGCAGGGGAATTTCTTCTCCTACCAGTCCATCGGGATAACCGCTGCCGTCAAATCTCTCATGATGATGACGAACTATCTGGCGGCATATCTCGGCAAAATCATGTTCTTCGATCATTTCAAGACGTTCAACTATCTCGCAGCCCTTTGTTGTATGCGATTTAACAAGCTCAAATTCCTGATCGGAAAGTCTTCCGGGTTTAAGAAGAATATTATCGGGAATGCATATTTTTCCAATATCGTGAAGAACAGACGCATTTACGATAGTTTCTATTTTCTCGCTTGTAAGCTGATATACGGGATAAAGATTTGAAAAGCTGTTGGCTATAAGCTCGGTTATCTGTTCAATTCGCTGAACATGGAGATTAGGCTCAAGATTTCTGAATTCAAGAATATCACTGAGAGTTTCGATAAGCTTATTCTGATACTTTTTAAGCTTACTGTTCTGGTCGGAAATAAGCCTTACCTGGCGGTCAACCATGTATTGAAGCCTGTGATTGCTGGTGTATAGGTCGAGAATACTTTCAAGACGTCTTTTAACAATAACCGGAGCAAAGGGCTTTGATATGAGTGCCATTACACCCAGATTATAGCACTCATTTGAAACATCATCCGCAAAGCTGTCAGCAATAATTACCTTAGGAACATCGGACATAATATTTTTCTGGTCAAGTGCCTTAATAAAATCACGGGCATCTATCTGAGGCATATTCAGACGCAGAATAAGCATAACAACATCATCGGAATTGAGATTGATATAGCCGAGAGCAGTTACACCATCTGTGAAAACCTCAGTGCTGTACTTTTCAGCGAACATTTTTTTTAGCATTCCGCCTGTAAATTTATCATTATCAACAATTATGATCTTATCTTTCTCCATATATTTTCTCCTCTTGCAGGCAGCTTATCGGACGGTTTTATTTTATATACTGCTTGCTGATTATTGATTCTCCTCTTAGAAGGAATGTAACGTTTTCGCATTCTTCTCTGACGATCTTCATAATTCCGTTAATATTGACATCAACATTGGGATAAATGACCGAGGAAGCATTTAGCGAAACGTCCTTCTGCAGCTCTATGCTGTTAAGCACAGAGCTTATCTCAGCTGTCAAGGAGTTGTATGATGCTATTTTCATTCTCAGAGCGATACCTACCTTAACATATGTATCGTTGCTTTCGAGCTGCTCCGGAGGAATGGAAAGTATCATATGCTGTTCTGCTTTTTTCAGCAGCGTTATCTCTTTTTCGACCTGTTCTCTGTGAGAAGATGCAGCGGCGAGCTTATCAACATAATGCTTTTTGTCACCGAGCTTGAATGAGGTTTTCATATGAGCGATATTGCCCGCAGAGCGGAGGAAAACACTTTTTCCGACGGCAACCGAGCCTCCGCAGATTATTCCCATAACTCCCTTTGCACGGACATTTTCACCCGCAATGATATTGCTGTTGATAATATAATTTGTTTCAATATCGGCTCCTGCACGGACAAAGGCTTTTTCAAAAAAGTCCCCCATAATATTTCTCTGTGCGGCAACATAACCGCTGTTATCGGCATTGACGCCGCCCGAGATAATGATGTTATTCCCTGCAGAGATATATGCACCCTGAACAAAACCATCAATAATGACGTCACCCTTGGCATCAATAATAGCGCCGTCACAAACATTTCCTTTTATCTTGATTGAACCGGGACATGATATATATCCGCTAAGGTATGTAACATCGTTGTTGATAAGGATAATATTCTGTATTTCAATTGAATAGGTATCCTCGTGAAAAATGATATGCCCGTCCCTTTTGGCAACATAGGTCACACCGTCTTCAAGAAGGAAAATATCATTTCCGGAAAGCTTGGGTATTTCTTTTCCCATTGTATTGATAATTTCGTCGCCGAATACGGTATAGCCGTTGCTGCCGCTTTCGGGGGGAGTGTATATTGCGACCTTGTCGCCCTTTTTGACCATCTCCACTGGATATGCGGCGGAGAAATCCACTGTTCCGTCTGTTCGTGCAGCGTCGGCGTCATCGGTAATTTCAGTCTTTAGGAAGCTGTAAAAACCGTTTTTTCCCTGTTTATATGGAATTCCCTGGGCTGCAAGAAATTCATCTCTTGTGTTTTCATTCAGAGCGTCCTGAATAAGCTCCTTTGAAATACCGAAAATTATACCGTTGTTTTTTAGCGCACGGGTTATATCAAATACCGTAAGGCTATGTTCCTCGGGAAGTGTAACATAAGCAGAGAGAAGATCATTGCTTAATCTGATAGATATGCCGGTTTCTTCATCTTTAAGTGTTCTTCCGTAGCAGTCGGAAACTATTTTGTATTTATCATTAAACAGCTTGCTGCGCATTTTTTTCATATCGCTGGTGCTGTAAATAAGCTTTGCGTATGAGCTTACGTCAAGCCCAAGCTCAAGACCGATACGGATCTGATGCATCTGTGTGTTCAGAAACATTACTTTTGCATATATTGAAGCGTCCACTCCGTTTTCTATACCTTTGCGTATCTCATACATCTGTGCCCAGGAGAAGTGGGAATTAGCATACAGAGAAACGTCTATCTTATTTTTCAGTCCCATTCTTATCTCATGGAGCTGGAACGGAGAATATGTCTTTTCGGAATATCCACGGAGGTCTACTCCAGCTGTTTCTGCTGCTTTGATTTCCTTTTCAAGCTCAGCCTGATGTCTGTTTGAGGGGGATTCAGATTCTGCTGCAGAGATATTACCATTATTAATTGTCTGATTACCGATTTCCTTAATTAACAGCTTTTTCAAGTTATCCCTCCGTTTTTTAATTATTTGACACTTTACCGCATTATATTATATCATAAAAATATGAACACGTCGCATGATTTATATGTACAACGTGTTCATATTTAAAATTATTTTGCAAATCTGAATGATCTAAAGTCAAAATCACTTCCGGGAAGGAATGCAAATGCAACCTTGCATTTACCCTTGATACCCGACAGGTCGAATTCTCTCGGAGTATATTCATCTGCACCTGTAAATTCCGCCAACACTCTTGTTTCGGTATCACCAGTAAAAGATCGGAA
>CAMAIG010000095.1 GCA_945835085.1 uncultured Ruminococcus sp.
CTTCCATTATTTCGCCGATATCTTCAAACCGCTTTTTGTTGCGGTACTCGATAATTGCGTCGGCAGTAGCGCTGCCGATTCCTTCAAGCCGCATAAGCTCGTCCTTGCCGGCTTCATTGATATTCACCTTGCCCATGGGAGCCTCTGTATAAATAGTATCTTCGCTATTATCGGAAGTGTCTGCATCAGCCTGTCCGGAATCTTCGTCATCCTCAACCACCGCTATAACGGAAACGCTCTTCTCGGGCACCGCCCGTTTCTCTATTATAAGCCCCGCCGTGATAACAATAGTAAAGCTAACAGCACACATTATTATAATAGTAAGTACCTTTTTCTCATCATCGAAGGTTTCTTTGCTCTTTTTCATCGTCATAACAGCCCCTCGATCAATCGTCAAAATCAAGATCATAGAGATCAAGAACGTCGTTTATCTCCCCATAGGAATAACCCATTCTTGCAAGGGCATTTTTAACCTTATTCACGCCCTTGCGGTCGGTAAGATAGCGCTCATATTTCTTTTCAACAAGCTCCTCAAGCCGAGCAAAGGGATCGTCCTCCTCGGCAAATTCCTCCATTACCTGAGCAATAAGCTCGTCGGGAAGCCCCTTCATTCTCATTTCCTGTCTGACCCTGTATTTGCCCAGCTTTTTTCTTTCAAAGAGCTGCCTGCAAAGCTTTTCCGCAAATCTTCTGTCGTTGATAAGCCCCATCTCTGCCATACGGTCACAGACCTGCCTGCAAATATCCTCGCTGTAATTTTTCTCCAGCTTGTCATAAAGCATAACATAAGAATGCTCGCTGCTTTCAAGGAGATAAAGGGCACGTTCACGGGCACGCCGCAGGTCATTTTTATAAATGAGCCTGTCAGCCTCCTCCTCCGTGATCTCCATGCCCCTTGAAACACCGCACTCCGCAATAATGTCACGGTGAATATATATCTTCATCTCCTGTGCAAGAGCACCTCCGGCAAGCTCAATGCACAGCATTGCCCCCTTAAAGGGCGTAATGTCCTTAACAATCATGTTTCAACGGGAGTAAACTCCTCGTAATCATCGTCAGCGTCTATGTCAACGTTGATCTCCGCCGCAGAAATGGGCTTTTCGGGTGCTTCATCTTCGCCTTCGTCATTGTTCGCAGACGCAGCCTTTGCCGCAGCAGAGGACTTGTCGGCATTTTTCTTGTTCTTCTTGGAAACGAGGACAATATCCGCACTGTTTTCCTTGATCTTATCCTCGACCTCTTTAAGCACATCGGGATTAGCTTTCAGATAATCCTTAGCATTTTCTCTGCCCTGACCTATCTTCTGACCATTGTATGAGAACCATGCACCGCTCTTGTTGATGATATCGAGATCCACAGCCAGGTCGCACACCTCGCCCACACGGTCAATGCCCTTGCCAAAGAGCAGGTCAAATTCGCACTCCTTGAATGGGGGAGAAACCTTGTTCTTAACGACCTTGCACTTAGTTTTGGCACCGATGACCTCAGCGCCGTTCTTGATGACCTCGCCCTTTCTGACTTCAATTCTCACAGAGCTGTAGAATTTCAGAGCACGGCCGCCTGGAGTAGTTTCGGGATTGCCGTACATAACGCCGATCTTTTCTCTCACCTGGTTGATAAAAACCGCAACGCAGTTTGATTTGGAAATAACGGAGGTGAGCTTTCTCATAGCCTGGGACATGAGCCTTGCCAGCAGACCCACATGAGTATCACCCATATCTCCCTCTATCTCAGCCTTTGTGACCATAGCCGCAACCGAGTCGAGAACGATGCAGTCGATAGCACCCGATCTTACAAGAGCCTCGGCAATTTCCAGAGCCTGTTCGCCGCTGTCGGGCTGGGAAACGAGCATATTGTCGATATCAACGCCCAGCGCCTGAGCATAAACAGGATCAAGAGCGTGCTCAACGTCAATAAAAGCGACCTCGCCCCCAAGCTTCTGAGTCTGAGCAACTATATTAAGAGCAACAGTAGTCTTACCGGAGCTTTCCGGTCCGTATATCTCAACGATACGTCCTCTGGGAACTCCGCCAATGCCGAGAGCCATATCAAGGGTCATAGAGCCTGTGGGGATAGCGTCCACATTATAATCGGGAGCCTTTCCGAGCTTCATGACCGCACCCTTTCCGTACTGTTTTTCTATATGAGCGATCGCAGCGTCCAGAGCCTTCTTTTTTTCCTCCGCAGTAGCAAGACGGACAGGCGTCTGCTTGGATTCAGCTTTTTTCTTTTCAGCCATTGTAGTTACCTCCTGTATGATAGTTCTTTTTAATTATACCATATAAGACAAGCAAAAATCAATTGTTTTTTATTTTTGCTCCCAATATGATAATACAATATTACCTGTGTAAAAAAACGACCTGTAAATATATGCAGCTCAGTAGGGGAAATAGCATCGGTGTTCGCTTCTGTCGATCCGATGCTCAATGCTCATTTCTCCGAAACCGAAAATAGCATAAAAGGGCTTTATGTCCTCGCCGCCTGAAATAACGCCCTTCTTAAATCCCTTGTCGGAGATCCATGTGCAGTCGGCATAATACCATTTCCCGTCAACTGCAACAGCGTTCCACCTGTGATTAGCGGGAGCCTCTGCAAGCTCAGCTCTTGAATATCCCTGGCTGGAGCTTCCCCCAATGAGATTAAGGGCAAATATCCCCTGACTGTGGCAAAGAGCGGAATACATATTTGAAAAGCCGCCGCAGGTAGTTCTGTATTCATTTTGGAGTATCGCCTCCAGGGAGGTCACACTCAGGTCCGAGCCTTCCGATTCCATTGCGTCGTAGTCGTAGATGAGATTTTTCCCGACCCACATAGCAATAGCCTTAGCCTTTTCGTAATCCGATCTCAGCCCCTTGCAGATATCCGCAGAAATAGCTTCTATCTCCTTCATTATTTCCAAAGCCCGCTCCCTGTCACGGCTTTCGGTGATATACTCAATGCTCATATCAAAATCCAGCATCGTATAATTTTTCGTCAGATACTCATTTATTTCAAGAACGCTGTCAATGGGTTCAAAGGTACCGTAAGGGGTAGAATACAGCTCTCTTAAGGGTCCCGTGACCTTTTCGGGAGCCTTGAAGCTTTTGCAGATATGAACTTGTTCTGTCCCGTCAAGCTTATCCTTGTCATAGCTGCTCTCCATATCGTTGACAAGCAATATTCCCATAGACAGCAAAAACGCAGCTATCAGAAGGAATAGGATCAAAGTGATTGTAAGCCAATCGTTTCTGTTAATTTTCCCGGTTTTCATCAAAAAAGCCTTCCTGTTAAAAAAGAGAATGTCAGCACCGAAAAATTTTTTCGGCACACCTAATATATATCTTACTAAAAAAATATTATTCTGATATGAATACGCTGAAAAGAATAAACAAACAGCAGCGGGTCGCTGAGCCGACTCGTTGGGCAGATAGCGATGTTTCTTTTATTTTTCGGCTCGGTAACGTTAGTGTTGAGGAAAATTTTTGCGGAGGTTTGGCGTGTCGCCGAGCCAACCCGTTGGGTAAATAGCAAAATCTCTTTTCCTTTGCGGCTCGGTAACGATAGTATTGAGAAAAATATCCGGCAAAAGAAAAACACCGCACGGTTTTTCCATGCGGTGTATGTTTTAGCATAGCTAAAATTACTTGGACTTCTTAGCAATAACAGCTGCAGCAGCAAGAGCTACAGGGATAACTGCCATAGCAACAGGGGAGTTGCCGGTCTTAGGGTTCTCAACAGGAGCAGGCTCGGGCTCAGGCTCGCCCTCGTCGATGATATCGGAAACCTCAGCGGGATCTTCATCAAGAGTATCGCCCTCACCGTCAAGGCCTTCAGCCATAGCGGAAACAGCCAGCATAGAAACAACCATTGCAGAAGCTGCAATAGCAGCAAGAATCTTCTTCATAATTTTTTCCTCCATTTACAAAAATATGGGTTTTTGCGTGATTTTATTATAGCACAATTCAATAGGTACTACAATAATTATTATAACAAATTTTTTTGAATAATTACTCGACAACTTGCACATTTTAAACAAAATCAGCAATTTTGCCAAAATAATTATCACAATTCGGTTACATATGAAACGCCGCCCGTTCCCTTTATAATAGGTAAATATCCCGTCAGCGGCAATTTGGCTCAGCGTCACACCAAACAACCGCAAAAAATTTTTACTCAAACTAACGTTACCGAGCCACAAAACAAAAGAATTATTGCTATCTGCCCAACGAGGTGGCTCGGCGACACGCAAACCACAGCAAAAAATATTTCCTCAACACCAACGTTACCGAGCTGCAAAACAAAAGAATTATTGCTATCAACCCAACGAGTTGGCTCGGCGACACGCAAATCACCGCAAAAAATTTTTACTCAAACTAACGTTACCGAGCCACAAAACAAAAGAAACGTCGTTATCTACCCAACGAGTTGGCTCGGCGACACGCAAATCACAGCAAAAAATATTTCCTCAACACTAACGTTACCGAGCCACAAAACAAAAGAAACATCGCTATCAATCCAACGAGGTGGCTCAGCGACCCGCTGCGAGTTGGCTCGGCGACACGCCGTTATTTTCTGGAATTGATGTATTTTACAATAAGCTCAGCCGCATCATCGGAGGAAAGGCGTTCACTGTTGATGCAAAGCTCGTAGCTGTCAGAAGCGCCCCATTTTGTTTCGGCGTGATAGTTGTGATAAGAAGCTCTCGCCTTGTCCATGCGGATAGTTTTCTGGCGGGCTTCCTTAATGTCGGTGCCGTCAAACTCGGCAGTCCTCCTGGCACGGTATTCGGGGGAAGCGGTGATAAAAACGCTCACCACATCATAATCGTCCTTCAGGATATAATCCGCACAGCGTCCCACAATAATGCAGGGACCCTTTGCAGCCGCAGCCCTGACCGCATTTATCTGAGCCTCATAAGCAACAAGCTCAATAGGCTTACCCATGTAAAAACCGCCGTTCTGAGCATTCATAACAAGGGAATACAGCAGGCTGGCAGTAGGGGTCTGCTCAAAATTCTCCATAAAGCTGTCGCAAAGACCGCTTTCCTTGGCAGCACTTGTAATGATCTCCTTATCATAGAAGGGAAGCCCCAGCTTCTCCGCAAGCTTCATGCCGATCTCTCTTCCGCCGCTTCCGCAGCGTCTTCCGATAGTGATTATCCTTGTTTTTTCAGCCATAATAAAGTTCCTCCTTGCTAAATGGGATCCCTTGCCTTATAAATATGATTATACCACAAATCTCCCGGGAATGCAAGCAGAAACATCGCAAATAAATACAATAGGCGAATTCAGACACGAGTTATTATAAAATTATACCAAAAAAATAAATACTGCGGAAAAACAAAAATAATGATTAGAAAACAAGAAAATGGATTATTGAGCAAAATAACATAATGTTGTTTTCATAATGCAACAAAACGCTGAAATTATGCATTTATTACAAAATCCGATTGACAATTTAAGATTTTTGGTGCATAATAATAGTATAGGTATTTGTGAAAGGGGGCAAATTATATGGGAATCAGCATAGCCGAGGTAATGTCTGAGCACTTTATGAACACGCAGGAAGTTCTTTTGTTTACCGTAAATATGTCCGACGGCAGCTATGATATTACCCCCACCCCTCTTGCAAAAAAAATGTTTGACCTGAACCGCAACCCTGTTTCCCAGCTTATAGAGAATGAGAGGATACATTCAAGCGACCGTGTGCTTGTGCGGCAGCTGTGCATGGATCTCTATGACTATTCGGGTCTTGGCATCAGCGATACAAAGTTCAATATAAATTTCCGTTATGATCTTGAAGGGGACGGAGGCGTCTATACCTGGCTCAGCATGACAGTCATTCTGCCCGCAAATATGAAGAATGATCCCATTCCTTTGATATACATTTCCGTAATGAACAAGTCCGAGCTTCTCACAAAGTCCATTGTGGAAAGCTTCACCAATGACAAGCACCCGTCTGTATTCAATAACAACGTTCAGCATCTCATAAACACCGACGACGGCAGGCTGCTTGTTTTTATACAGTTTGATATAGAGAAATTCAAGCTTATAAATGCAAAATACGGTGAGGAAAAGGGAAACGAGATACTTAATTTCATCTCCAACGGACTTGATGCGGTCTGTACCGAGGAGCAGGTGCATATAAGGCTCACCGCCGATGTATTTATGGTAGCGTCGCTTTTTGAAAAGCCCGAGGATATCCAGCGCTTTATAAGCAAGGTGGAAAACCGCCTTGGCAGCTGCGGAGATATTACCTACCGTCTTATTTTCGGAGTAAATATAGTTACCGACAGAAGCCTTCCCCTCAGAAAAATGGGTGACCGTGCAGCAATGGCACGTCAGAGCATAAAAGGAAACGCCCTTACAAACGTAGGAT
>CAMAIG010000096.1 GCA_945835085.1 uncultured Ruminococcus sp.
GCTCAGCGTGTCGCTGAAGCCAACTCGTTAGGCAGACAGCAGAAATTCCTTTGTTTTGTGGCTCGGTAACGTTAGTATTAGATCAACATTTTTACTTATAAAACAGACTAAGGGCTTATGCGGAAATCACACTGCATAAGCCCTTTTTTCGTATAATATATCAGCCGTGGATAAGCTTTTCCATAGTAGGCTCGTCAAGCCCCAGGATAACGATATCCATATATCTGCTGTCCGCTCCAAGGTCATAAAGACTGCCATTATCCGAGGTGACAACGGGACGGAGAGGATAGGCATTGTTGTTTTTCAGTACCGTGGCGTTCTCGCCGTTTGAGAGCTTGACCCTGGAACCTACGGGATATGGAGCCACCTTCCTCAGAAACGCTTTTACAACGTTCTCGTCAAAATGTGAGCCCATTCCGCCCATTATGAATTCTATGGCTTCGTTGGGAGGGGAAGGGTTACGGTATGGTCTGTTGGAGGTGAGTGCGTCGTAAACATCCGCTACTGCCATTATCCTTGCGTAAAGATGTATCTGTTCCTCCTTCAGCCCGAAGGGATAGCCCGAGCCGTCCCAGCGCTCGTGATGCATGAGCACTCCCGCAAGGCAGTCGGTAGATACAAGATTGCGGGCTTTTATATGCTGTGCCGCATATACGGGATGAAGCTTCACTGTGCCGAATTCGTCATTTGTGAGCCTGCCCTTTTTATTGATTATCTCAATGGGAATGGAAACCTTTCCGATATCGTGGAGCATTCCCGCAACGCCCAGCTCATTGAGCTGACTGCGGGGCAGTCCCATTTCAACGCCTATGGCAATGGACATTATGGCAACACTCAGGCAGTGATGGAAGGTGTAGTCATCATACATCTTGATATCGGCAATGTTTATCAGGATATCCTTCTTGCCCGAAAGCTCGTCAATAAGCTGCTCGGCGGTGTTCCCGATCTTGTCTATATCGCTCTCGGTGATGCCCTTGCCCGAATCCATGAAATTATCTGCAAGGCTGTGAAGATTATTGATGGCGTCTTCCTTTATCTGAGTATTTATTGAGGAGATAATTCTGACCTCGCTGCTTTTTTCGTCGATAAAAGCGCCTGTTACGGAGCCTGAGGATATCATCTGAGTGATATTCATATCCGTAAGCTTGCTTCCCAGTTTCATTGTAACGATAGTGCCCACGGAGCCGTCAAAATATGTGATATCACGGGCAAGACACATTCCCGGGGTAAGATCTGCAACAGACAGAAAAACCATTTGACGGACCTCCTTTATGTAATAAAATCGTTAACTGAAAAATATATATGTTTATAGCCGGAATGATATATCCCGTACAAAAAAGCTTCAGCGACATAATAATGTAATTATACCACAATCTTAATTTTTTTACAAGAGGAAAATTATAAATTTATAAACATCATTTTCCGCAAAATGTACAAAAGGAGGGAAGCTGCTGTGATGAAATATATTTTCTCGGTACTGATACTACTGTCGGTGATTTCGGCGGCGGTATGCGGCAGGGGAGCGGAGCTTACTGCGTCGGTGCTGGACGACCCCGTCAGGGCAGTAGAGCTTACCATATATCTTTGCGGGGGAATGTGCTTCTGGGGTGGACTTATGAGAGTTGCCGAAAGCTCGGGGCTTACGGGGAAAATATCGGGACTTCTTTCCCACATTCTCGGAGGACTGTTCGGAGGACTTGATAAGAACGGACGTGCATTCCATGCCATATGCATGAATGTGACCGCAAATCTTCTGGGGCTTGGAAATGCCGCCACTCCTCTTGGGATCGAGGCAATGAAGGCAATTGCCGAGGAGGAAGAAACAAAGGACGAGGCTTCGCCCTCCATGATAATTTTCACCGTTCTTAACACCGCTTCTCTTACGCTGATACCCTCAACCGCCATGTCAATAAGAGCAAAATATCATTCCGCATCGCCCTCGGAAATTATCCCTGCGGTATGGGCAACATCTGCCGCCGCCCTTGCCGCATCTCTTATTGCGGCAGCCGCTTTGGGAGCGGCATTTAGCGGAAAAAGCCAAACCCATTCACGGAAGGATGATGATAAATGAATTTGTCCGACTGGATAATCCCCGCTGTGACTGCAATAATAATCCTGTGGGGACTAAAAAGCAAAACGGATATCTTCGGTGAATTTGCTGCAGGTGCGGCAGATAATCTCAAAACCTGTGCAGAGCTTCTTCCCGTGCTTATTGCGCTCATAACTGCAGTGGGAATGCTCAGAGCGTCGGGAGCAATTGAGCTTCTCACAAGCCTTCTGGAAGATGCATTTGCAAGGACGGGCTTTCCTGCACAGTGCCTGCCCCTGGCTCTCATAAGACCCTTTTCGGGAAGCGGAGCCCTGGCAGTTTTCGAGGATATCATTGCTCAGTGGGGACCCGACAGCCGTCCCGGAAAAATAGCAAGCGTTATGCTTGGTTCAACGGAAACCACCTTTTACACAATTGCCGTTTACTTCGGGGCTGTAAGGATAAAAAGGACAAGGCACACCTTGCCTGCGGCTCTCATAGGTGACCTCACGGGATTTATCATAAGCGTACTGACTGTAAATCTTATGCTGACATAATGTGTGAACAAATTGTAAAAAACCAAAAAAAGTAATTTTTCCTGTTGACAAGGCATGGTTTATTTGATATAATAAATAAGCATTTGGTAAGTATGAGCCATTAGCTCAGTCGGCAGAGCATTTGACTTTTAATCAAAGGGTCTGGGGTTCAAATCCCCAATGGCTCACCATGCGTAATAAAGACTGCAAACTGTTTTAATCGGTTTGCAGTCTTTAAATTTTTATATAAGCCGGTGAAAGAATGGAGCTTTTTTATACTGTCATAATATGCTTTATAGCAGGTGCGGGTGCGGGAATAGGCACGGGATTTGCGGGAATGAGTGCGGCGGCGGTCATTAGTCCCATGCTTATCGCTTTTCTCGGTATGCCCGCATATCAGGCGGTGGGCATTGCGCTTGCAAGCGATGTTCTTGCCAGCGCTGTCAGCGCATACACCTACGGCAAGAATAAAAATCTTGATGTGAGAAACGGTATCGTAATGATGGCATTCGTGCTGCTGTTCACGGTAGTTGGCAGCATTATCGCAAAGCTTGTGCCCAATGGTACTATGGGTACATTTTCCGTGTTCATGACACTGATGCTGGGCGTAAGGTTCATTGTGAAGCCCGTTATGACCACAAAGGAAGCCATGAGCAAGGTATCTCCCAAAAAACGCCTGATACAGTCTGCGGCGGGAGGAACGGCTGTGGGATTCATATGCGGATTTGTGGGTGCAGGCGGCGGTATGATGATGCTTATGCTGCTTACCTCTGTTCTCGGCTATGAGCTTAAGACCGCTGTGGGCACAAGCGTTTTTATCATGGCATTTACCGCTCTCACAGGCTCGGTGAGCCATTTTATTGCAGGGGGAATGCCCGACATCACGGTGCTTATTCTCTGCGTGCTGTTCACATTTATCTGGGCACGGATAGCTTCGGCGGCTGCAAACAGGTCGGACACAAAGACCCTTAACCGTGTAACGGGGATCGTTCTCTGCGTTATCAGTGCGGCGGTCATTATCGTGAAGCTTGTTGGATAAGCTCAGGCGGCTATTAATTCACCGATAATGAGGTATAATATAAACGGCTTTATCGTGAGCGGTACTTGACAGCGGGGATAAAATATGGTAAAATTTAGATAATATAACTAAATTTATGCGGCAGTGAGGTGATAGTTTTGGGCTCAAATATGAAGGACTGCCCCGATTATATCCGTGAATACATTTTTTATCTGAGAGTTATCAAAGGCCGCTCGGAAAAAACCATTGAATCCTATTACCTTGACCTCAGGCTGTTTCTGAGGTATATCAAGGAGAATATCCTGGGCGGCAAGGATCCCGATACTATTATTGATGTGCCCTTTTCAGCCGTTTCGGATATCACCATCTCCGATGTGTATGAGTATCTTAATTTTACCGCCGAGGAAATGGGCAATAACGATAAGACAAGAGCAAGAAAAATTTCTGCCATAAAGGGATTTTACAAGGCGCTTTGCTCCAATAAGCTGAACACCTACCACCTTCAGAAAAATCCCGTTGAGAACCTCGATGTTCCTTCTCCCAAAAAGGCTCAGCCAAAATATCTGGGTCTTGACGACAGCAGAAAGCTCCTGGAAAATATCAGTCCCGAGGACGATTTTTACGAGCGGGATTTCTGTATTCTCATGATGTTTTTAAACTGCGGAATGCGTCTTTCCGAGCTTGTGGGGATAAATGTGCAGGATATTGATCTTGATGACCGTACTCTCAGGCTTCTCGGAAAGGGCAACAAGGAAAGAGTTATCCATATAAATAACGGTGTTGCCGACGCTGTCATTCAGTATCTTGCGGTAAGACCCGATGACGCTCAGACAGACGCACTTTTTCTTTCGAAAAGAAAAACAAGGATAAGCAACAGGAGAGTTCAGCAGATAGTTACCTCGAATATCGAAAGAATTGGTCTTGGTAACAGGGGACTTTCCACTCATAAGCTAAGGCATACTGCGGCGACCCTTATGTATCAGTACGGAAATGTTGACCCCATGGTGCTAAAGGAGATACTTGGCCATGCAAGCGTTTCCACTACCGAGATATACACCCATCTTACAAATGAAAATGTCCGTACTGCTATGGAGGCAAATCCTCTTGCGGATGAGATCTCAAGAAAACGAAGAAAAAGAAAGGATGGCTGATTATGAACTTTACAAGATCCGAGCATTCATTTCTTAGCTCAAACGGCGTTGATAACATTGCATACTATATTTATACACCGAATAAATGCAAGGCAAAGGCACTCATTCAGATATCCCATGGAATGTGCGAATATGTAAAGAGATACGAGGACTTTATCGACTATCTCTGCGGTCTGGGATATGCGGTCATCGCAAACGATCACCTGGGACACGGAAATTCCGTTTCATCGGATAACGATCTTGGCTTTTTCGCTCTTGAACACGGCTGGATATATCTTATCAAGGATCTCAGAAAGACATTTCTCATAGGAAGATCTCTTTTCGGAAGGATACCGCACTATTTTGTGGGACATTCAATGGGTTCGATCATTGTAAGATGCTACCTTGCAAAATACAGCTCCGATACCGACGGAGCAGTCCTCATAGGTACTGTCGGGAAAAATCCCGCTGTGGGAGCTGCTGTATTGTATGCGGATTCCGAGATAGTCCTTCACGGAGTTAAGAGCCGCTCACGAAAGATAAATCATATGCTTTTCGGCATGAGCAACAGGAGAATAGACGACAAGCGCACCGAATTTGACTGGCTTACCCGTGACGAGAAGATCGTTGCCGACTATGTTGCCGATAAAAAGTGCAATTTCATATTTACGTCCTCAGCCTTCAGAGATCTTTTCATTATGGTAGACTACTGCACCGACAGGTCATGGTACAGCAAGGTAAGGCACGATATCCCGCTGTTTATCGCAGCAGGAACAGACGACCCTGTGGGAAATTACGGCAAGGGAGTTATGCAGTTTTACAAGGGACTCAGAGCCCATGGCTTTACCGAAGCAGAGCTGCTTTTGTGCGACGGCTGCCGCCATGAGCTTGTAAACGAGATCAACCGCCTTGAAATTTACGGCGAGATCTCGGGCTGGCTTGACAAAAGGGTGAAATGTACGGAAAATTAAACCGGACGGAGGGAAACTGCTTTGTTTGCAAAGATAAACAGCCTTGGACTTTTCGGACTTAATGCTTTTCCCGTTGAGGTGGAGGCGGAGGTCAGCAGGGGAACACCATGCTTTGATATCGTGGGACTTGCGGACACTGCGGTCAAGGAGAGCAGGGAAAGGATAAGGGCTGCTTTCAGAAGCTGCTCGGTAAGCTTCCCTCTTTCGAGAATAATCGTTAATCTTGCCCCTGCAGACACGAAGAAAACAGGAAGTATGCACGACCTTGCAATATTTGCGGCGCTGCTCAGGATAATGGGATATATTGATGAGAATATCGACAGGACTGCTTTTATCGGTGAGGTTTCACTTAACGGAAATGTCAGGGGAGTAAACGGCGTTCTCCCAATGGTTCTGTGTGCCGAGAGGGCAGGCTTTGATACGGTATTCGTTCCTGCGGAAAATGCTTATGAAGCAAGCGTTGCCGAGGGGATAACCGTTTACGGAGTGGAGAATGTCAAGGATATAATCGGGCATTTCAGCCGTGAATCTGTGCTTATACCTCAGAGAAAATATGAGATAGTTCCCGAGAAACGATTTGACGCTGTGGATTTTGCCGACGTAAAGGGTCAGAAAATGGCTAAGAAGGCTATGGAATATGCAGCGGCGGGAGGGCATAATCTTCTAA